>CAZFQV010000319.1:0-1735 GCA_964521175.1 uncultured Sphingobacterium sp. | reverse complement strand
GAGCAATAATCCCATTGAAATCACTCACCAATTCTTCTAAACCAAACATTGTTAGAGTCAATCGTAATGTTACTAAATATTATACGTATCCTTAAACACAGTAATGATTTTTCTTAAAGTCTTCAGAATACTCAAGCTTTAGTTTTTCCGGATTATCCGTACATTTAGCAAAACCGGGATCACTATATTTCAGAAAATTTAAATTAATTGTAATACTCCATCGACTTCTATCGTATCTCTTACATATGAAAAATACTATTAAACTCAAACCATCTCTTTTAAGCGGCAAGCTTAACGTATTTGTTTTCCTGCTAGCATCGCTAATCCTGAGTTCCTGTCTTAAAAATGGCAATAAGGACAATCAGCCGCAACTCCAGTCGGCGCTCAACGTGGTCAATGCTTCACCCGGATCGTTGGCATTTAACTTTTCTTTAAGTAAACAGCGGGTACAAGGCGCGCCTTTAGAGTATACTATGGAGACCGGATATTTTATCACTTTCCCTGGTATCAGGGATTTTGAGATTATTCCATCAGCAAATGAAACCATCTCCTTTAAAACCACCTTCGATCTAAAAAAAGAAACCTATCATACCCTGTTTGTGGCCGGAGAAAACTCAACGCTTACCTCTCTTTTTACTGAAGACGATCTCTCAGATCCTCCTGCAGGAAAAGCTAAAATCAGATTCGTTAATTTAGTTTCCGATAGCGGAGAACAAACCCTGGGATTAAAAAACCAAGCAGATATCTTCACGAAAAAGCCCTTTAAGTCGGTGACCGAGTTTACTACAATCGATCCTGGCACGTATGACCTGCAACTAAAAACTTCGACCGGCAGTGTGCTGACGGAGAAGAACGTTGCAGTGGCGGCTGGAAAAATTTATACCGTTTGGTCCAAAGGACTTGTCAGCGGTGCTGGCGGTTCACCTGTCGGCCTCCAGTTCAGATCAATTAACTAATATCAAAGGCAAGGCTCGCGTAGCCTTGCCTTCTTTCCTGATCTTCATTTCCATAGAAGAAAAAATTATAGTGTCAAAAATCTCGATAGAACAATAATCGAGCTATATTTACGGTCGTATACTCTACCACAGCTAATTACAGACCGGAATGAATATTAAGAATGCATTAGTATTATTTTTAATGTTATTCTTTAATTTAAATGCTGATGCTGCATTAAATCCAAAGGAGCCAAGGGCCATTAATGGCATCCTTGATCTTCGAAATCAAAGCTTTGAGAAGGAAATAAAGCTGAACGGCGAGTGGGTATTTTACTGGCATCAGCTGCTAAACCCTGGAGACACCCCTCCGGAAGGCGGGATATTGGTGGATTTCCCCTATCGCTGGAATAGTTCTGTTTTGCAAAAAAAGAAGTATCCCTCGTTTGGCTATGCCACTTATAAGCTTAGACTCTTGCTTCCACCCTCAGATCAGCCTTTTCTTTTGACTATGGTCGATACGTATACCGCCTATCGGTTGTATATCAATGGAAAAATTGCCTCCGAAAACGGAAAGGTAAGCACCAGTGCCGAAGGTTTCGTACCCCATTAGGAAACTAAGAGCATTGACATCGCTCCCGGAACGGATACTGTCAACATAACTCTCCAGATAGCCAACTTTGTACACAGTAAAGGCGGGATCAAAAAGCCAATATCCATCGGGAAGAAAAACGTGGTGGAGCTGGTTACCTTGCGTACACAAGCTATTGACCTGGTATTAACAGGCTGTCTGCTAATGGGGG
>CAZFQV010000318.1:0-3275 GCA_964521175.1 uncultured Sphingobacterium sp. | reverse complement strand
GGATAAGTTTGCCCTTGCTAAGGATGATGGCACAACTGCCTACATCCTTATTTAACCAATGATGGGAGTATTGTTCCCCTAAAGATGGCGTTACAGAACCGTTCAGGAGATTTATATCTGATCCATCATTCTGATCGTGGTGTACAATACTGTAGCTACGATTACATTATTCTCCTAAAAGAGCATGAAATCGAAATTAGCATGACTCAGCATGGGGAAGCTTATGAAAATCCAATAGCTGAAAGACTTAACGGTATCTTAAAAACGGAGCTTAACCTAGCAAGGGTGTTCAAATCAAGGTCAGAGGCTCTACTGGCTGTGAAAGGCGCGATAGATGCTTATAACAATATAAGACCACATATGAGCTGTGGCTTTTTAACCCCGGACATTGCCCATTTAGCTAATGAACCTTTAGTTAAATGCTGGACTAATAACAGAAGAAAAAGACGTCTAAATAATGAAAAATAATAGCTAAGTTTATCCAACATCACCCCTCAAAACTGTAAAGTAAAACACGGACAAGACCCTGTGTAAACTAATTCTAGTATTATCACTCAAAAGCGACAAGCAAAATCAGGACGAGACAGGTGCTCAATTTCCGCTATCGATGTAATTATGTTTCTTTCATTAAAGTTAATGCCTGATACTTTATTTATTGATGTAAAATCCAGTGGGAGCATCATTGTTCTACCATAAAACCTATCTCTATAAGTACCGTTAGGTTCGCCCAGCAATATTCTATAATCGGGACAATCGTCCGAATTATATCCTTCAAGCTCCTTTTTTACAAATAACGCTAAGTCTTCAGACTCAACGTGGCTTTGCAACGTTTCAAAGCATTCGACACACTCGAACGGTCCTAACACACATCAGAAATGGTAATTTCGATCATATCTAAACAGTACTATTCAATAGCAATCAATGAAGGTTTAACTCATCAATTATTTACCTCAAAGCCAAGGTTAAAGAGAGTAGATTTGTCAACATCTGTATTGTCCTTATCGATTTGACTTATGTCAAACTTAACTAATCCTAATAAGGAATCCGCTAGTTCATCTTTAAAATGGGTGCCTGATGGATTATGAAGTTTCCGATTAACAGCTCCGGTAAACAAGTCCACGACCTGAATGAAGAAATTGTCTACTGACTGAACTGCTTGAAAATCGCGCAGGTAAAGCCCTATCAACTTCCTGTTGGTTAACCGCTCTTTAATGTTTTCTAATTTTAATTGATCACTACCTTTTTCATCTTCATCGAGCCAAACATTTAAAACACGGGGCAATGGAGCTCTTCCAGAACTGTGTTCATGATCAATACCTTTACTGACGAGATGATACGTTAAGTCAGTAATAGCCTTGTTTTTATCGTTTAATCCTTTATTGCTCGCTACAATAAGTTTAAAGCCTACTTCTGGAAACTTAGATAAGAATAGTGAAAAGAAGTCGATGTACAACGGCACCTTGGATTTACTGGCTTCGGTGAAATGGAATTCAAAATTAATGTTGTGCTTATTCTTCCATTCTTTTAACTCATCAGTTCTGGTAATGACTGATCGACCATAGTTAAGCATCCAAAGCGAGCCCACAGATAAATAGTCCTGGGTTTTACCAGTCTCATCAATATAGACTTGAGAAAATCCTGCTCCAGGTGGCGGTTTGTCTTCTAAAACATCTTCTGAAATAGTTTCCTCCAGCTGACGACGAAATTTACGCACGGCTGGATCTGCTCGAAATAGCTTGTATTCATTCTGAATTTTAGCGCGCATACGGGTCAACGAGGTTTGCTTCGTTAGTTCCCGCATGGTTTCTCTATTCAGTCCTTTATTCAATATCTCAGACTCAAAGGTCTCCCAATATATCCAAGCTAGATCGTTATCAGAATTTCTTGCTTCATTTGAACTGTTTAAAATAAAGGCGACGCGATCTTTTGTATCAACGATGTTCCCGCTTACAACTCTATTTAAAAGCTCAATTCTTTCAGCTTCAATTCTGCCCGCGTCTTTAAGACTTTTAATTTCCTCCTCACTTGCGTCATTTTGAGATTCAATGTCTTGATTCATAATATGAGAGCTAACTCTTAGATTTCCAAAATACTAAAAGTTAATGAGTTAAGCTAGTTACTCCTCGTGGGTTCTCTTAATCCTAGAATAGTTTTAGAAGAACAATTTTGAGCTCATGGAATAATTGCTTAACTTGTTTATGATTAAAATTAAACAATAACCTTTATCACTTTTTCCAGCAATGCCTGTCTTTTAGAATCTCCTGTCTCACATTCAGAACTCACAATGTATATTTTAGAATTAGCCTGACTATTGTCTATATGAGGGCCTGTTTTAGGAATGTTCATGCTTTTTATAACTATCTTTAAAATATAGATATAGCAATCTTTATTCGTTAATCAATGCAGTACACCTTTAAATACGGGTACATCTACATTCTCTGCCTGTTCATATCTTCAATAGGTTACGCACAGGTAGCACCCTTAACCAACGATGCTCTATTGGAAAAACTGGCCTCCTATTCCAAAACCAACCCTTCCAATCTCCTGTTTGTCCATACCGATAAAACATTATACACGAATAATGAAACCATCTGGTTTAGCGCATACCTGTTAAGATCCGAAAGCACAGGCCCGGGGAGCCATACCATCCTCTCTGCTGCCCTGGTACGGGAAGACAATCGCAATGTTCAACTTCAAAGCAAATACCTCATGCAGGACGGACTGAGCTTCGGAAGTCTGACCCTCCCCGATTCTATTCCGCCGGGGAATTATCAGCTCATCGCCTCAACTAATGTCCTGGATGAGGCCGGAATGCCCATCGCCGTTTTCTCCCAGCCTGTAACCATCAAAAGCATTACCCAGCAGAATTTTAATGCAAGTCTGATCCTTCTGGATACCCTGCTCACCAACGGTATGGTCCGTGCGAAGCTCACTGTTAATATCACGGTCCCTGTCGGCAAAGAAAAGATCAGTGTCGATTACCGGGTAGGGAAAGGAATAAGCAGGTCGGTGGCACTGAATGAAAACAGCTACATTATTGCCATTCCTGAAGAAGAGTTAAGCCAGGCGCAGCCTATGCTGATGACTTCAATCAGGTATAATAACCAGGTGCAACACCTGAACATCAGGCTACCTCACCCTCTTGCAAAAGGAATACATGTCCGTTTCTTCCCCGAGGGAGGAAATCTCACAGACGGACTGCTAAGCACCATCGCATGGGAAGCCAAAACCAGCGGCGGGCTCCCCATCCCGGTCAGACGCATCTTATACAAAAA
>CAZFQV010000317.1:0-3281 GCA_964521175.1 uncultured Sphingobacterium sp. | reverse complement strand
AAAAAAGCTGGGTATTGACGAGGCTTTTGGGGATTTGCTTCCGGAAGGAAAAGTAGAAAGGGTTCAGACCTTAAAAGATGGAGGCTTTCGCCTGGCATTTGTAGGAGATGGGGTAAATGATGCTCCCGTAGTTGCTTTAGCTGATGCAGGTATTGCTATGGGTGGCTTGGGGAGTGACGCTACAATTGAAACTGCTGATGTGGTGATACAAAATGACCACCCTTCAAAAATTGTTTCAGCAATCCTCATCGGAAAAATAACCAGAAACGTAGTATGGCAGAATATTATTCTGGCTATGGTAGTTAAGGTTATTGTATTAGGGCTAGGCGCAGGTGGTGTCGCGACGCTATGGGAGGCAGTGATCGCGGATGTAGGAGTGGCCCTGCTTGCTATAGTAAATGCTGTCCGAATTCAAAAAATGCAACTATAGTGCGGTATGGCAAAATTGGCAAAATTTAAAGGCAAGTCAGTAAAAAACAGATTTGTAAAAAGCTAAAAAGCGCGCTTTGGATGAAAACGATTAGAATAGTATTCTTAATATTATTATGCGGGTTAGTTTTGTTAGCGATTATCGCAAAATTCGATCACACTCTGATCCATTGGCGAACTGATTAACAAGCCCTAACTCATTCTAAAAAATGAATCACTCCTCTATAACTAATATACTGTTCACAAATTTGCTGCTCACCACGATCTCCTTTTCATTCTTTAATTGCAACGTATAACTATTGTCGTACTCTTCGATTGATTTGACTCTGATAGGATCACCGAGGGCAAATTCAATCTTGTTCAAGTAAGAAAGAAAAGATGATGAATGATCTATTACCCCAGAAAACTTTGCCTGTTTACCTACAGGTAAGTTCGATAAAGGCCTTGCTTTAGATTTCGCGAACTCACCGTTTACGTTGGGTATCGGATCTCCATGCGGATCGGCATTTGGATGGCCTAAATACTTGTCAAGACGATTTACCAGGTCTTCGCTTTGTATATGTTCCATTTGTTCAGCCATATCATGTACCTCATCCCATCCAAAGCCAAGATTATTGACAAGAAAAACCTTCCATATCCGATGGCTTCGGATAATGCTGATAGCTATCTTCTTACCCTTACCGGTAAGTTTAAAGCCTTTTGATTTTTCGTAGGTAATCAGTTTTTTTTGGGTCATCTTTTTAAGCATATCCGTCACGGTTTCTGAATGGATGGATAATGCCTTCGCCAGATCTGAATTTATTACAGTATCCCCTAAGCGCCTTTATTAACCGGAAAAGTAGCCCTACGAAACACCAAGATTGGTGAATTAGGCTTATCCTATATGGGGGGCATTATAATAAATTTCAGGATGACGGACTCGTTCTTGATGAAAAAAGTCGCTTGAATGTGTTCGCAATAGATTTCAATACCGTTATACCCAAGTTAAACACGTTTATAAATGTCGATGTTCCGGCCACGTACACCGAGCAGTTTGGAAGTAAGCAGCAGGGCGGCTTTATTGATATCGTGCAGCCTTTAATAAAGAAACCCTTGTTCGGCTTTGAACGTGCCGTTTTGAACGCGGCTATCAGAATGGAATACGTCGACTGGAACAAAGGAAATTTTAGCTCCACGGGGGGCAACATTTAAGATCATATTTATTCAATAGTTCCGGTGGTGAGCTTCAGGCCGACCCCTCAAACTGTTATCAGGTTAAATTACCGCTATAATTGGCAAACAGATCTGTTGGGGAATCCAGCGTCTAAGTTAGCAGGAACCCAGTTCGGGATTTCAACTTATTTTCTGAATTAAAAAAAACAAGAACAAAAACAGTTGCTATCTGTATTCCTTTATATGCATAGTTAGGTATGAAAAAAAGCGCAGCAATATTTATGGCAGCATTTTACCTGTTATTAATAACAGGTGGGTATGCGTGCATTATAAGCTGCGGTTCCAACGATTTAATGGAGTTTGTGACATCAAATGATTCTTCTAATGACCATAGCCATAATGGTAAAGAGAAGCACAGCGAAGCTAAAAGTGAAAAACATTGTGATGGCGATGAAGATTGCTCATGCTGTAAGAAACATGGAAACTATTCTGTAAAAGAAAACATTAAGCCTGATACTAATTTCCAGATTCTTGAATTACCTGCCATAGCCATTAATTATAGATTTGGGACTTTTTCTACTATCTATTCTTTCCAACCAACTGCAAATGAATGGCCTAAAAATCATGCACCTCCACCACCTGGTACTTCAGCACCCATTTTTATAAAACTACATTCTCTCCTGATCTGATTCCTTTAGAGCTAACCTTAAGGTTATACCATTAATTTCTATGGTTTTGCCTTGCATTTTCTATTTATGGTTAGCCTCCCCTTTTCCTTTTCAGAATTACCGTAAGGGACAGCTTTTTCATTAAGCTTTTCCGAATATTTAAACCCATTTAATAACTATTAATCAATACAACTATGAAAATTAGCACCTTCTGTATAGGAACACTTGCGCTTGCATTAAGCTTTTCAGCATGTCAGAATAATGCTTCAAAATCAGACAATTCGTCTATGGACATGTCAGATAGCAGCCACATGAATATGGACAGTACAGCTACCAGTTCAGGAATTATGGGAGCTATGGATAAAATGATGAAAGACATGCATCAAATGGAAATGACAGGAAATGCAGACTACGATCTTATATCTATGCTTAAATCTCATCACCAGGGAGCTATAGACATGGCTAAAATTGAATTAGAATCAGGCACTGAACCCAAGCTCAAGCAAATAGCTCAAAATATAGTAGATAAACAGTCCAAAGAGATTCAGATGCTTGACGACATGCTAAAAAGTGCTGATAAATCGAAAAAGGACTACGAACCATCTGACAAGAACAGTGGATTAGGGAAGGACATGGACGCCAATATGATGAAAATGATGGAGATGGATCATGGTACGCCAGGTTCTCTAGACCATGAGTTCGCCAGTATGATGATTAAGCATCACAAGGATGGAATTGATATGGATAACATTATCGTCAAGCATTCAAAAATGGCCGAATTCAAATCCATGGCGCAAAAAATGATTGATGATCAAACAAAAGAAATTGCCGAATTGGAAACAGCAATGAGCCAACACTGAGTGATTTAATTCCACTATTTAAAGCTTCGACCATGTTTAGTGACTTTCCCAACTTACATCCCCTGGTAGTTCATTTCCCTATTGTGTTAATACTTTTAAGTGTTGTACTACAGGGTATACTGCTGTTTAAAGACTATTACCAAATAAAATGGGTAACACTTGCAGTCATGGG
>CAZFQV010000316.1:0-3299 GCA_964521175.1 uncultured Sphingobacterium sp. | reverse complement strand
TAGCAGTAAAAGAAAGCGAACATTCGTCAAGTCCACGGTAATGGACGATTAAAAGGAGGCTCATGAAGTTCCCGACCTCTGCGAAGCGTTAGATATCGTAAGCCGGATCAGAATGCCACAGTATTATGCGTCACTTGATGTTCGCCTGATTGCCGTTATCATCGATTATTTCCTGGTTTTTGCGGTGTATTGCGTGCTGGCGACTATCACGGTTCTTTTTCTCAGCACCAGGGAGTCAAAGATAGCTGTGGCTTTGTCAGGACTGGTGATCATCCCGATCGTTAAAATAGTTTACAGTGTGATCATGGAATCTTCAGTAAGACAGGGAACTTATGGAAAGGTGCTGATGGGACTTAAGGTCACTGATGAGAGCGGGCTTCCTATTTCAGCCGGGCGTGCCGTGGTCCGTAATCTTTCCAAGCTGATCTGTGTGGCCACACTGGGTCTGGGTTATGCTGCCGGGTTTTTTGATAAGCGGCAGCAGGGCCTGCACGACAAAATAGCAGGTACGATGGTTATAAAGGATCGGCTGATCTGATGGTACTATAAATACTCCGGCCTATTAGTTATAGCCTTTATCTATTTATAGCTGATCAGTTCATCCATATCTGAACTCCCGATCAGACTTGCTCGTTTATAATAGTTTGACAAAACCCGCTGATCGGCGCCAACCAGAACGGACCGGGGTAAAGAGCCGATGTTACATAAATTCCTGATCCGGCTATATTCCTTTTCAGTAGCATATAGATTGATCATGGTTAAACCGTGTTTTGAACTCATTTCTTTCCATTTTTGCCGGTCTGTTTCGACACAAATATTTACTACCACGATACCCTGAGATGAATATTTTTCATGCAAACTGTTTTCTACAGGAAACTCTTTAATACACGCAGCACACCAACTGGCCCAAAAATTTACGATGACAGATTTGCCTGTGAAATCTGACAAAAGCACGCTGTCTCCTTTGATGTTGATTAATTTTATTCCTGGCATTTTATTCCCGACAATGGGGTATTTATGTTTTAACATAGTTATAGAATCCACTGCCAATTTGTATTTCTCATTAGAGAACACCAAATCGGGGAAGATCTTGTTATATTCATCTTCAGAGGATTTATAAATATTCGACATCATTTTCATTTTAATAGCATCCCGTGTTTCTGACAGCGGAACTAATTCGTCTAAAGTCGCCATTAGTTTAGCAAGTGCATGAGATTGACCTGAATGATAAAAGATGTAAAATCCAGCGTAGTTCAGAAATTCAGTAGATAACTTACCTGTTGAAATATCTAATGGCATCTCTTTTTCGAAACTGAAATACGACGGATCTACCTGGATTTTCTTGCCTGATTTAAACTCTTTATCCATTAATACATTATATTTCCGGAATGCGCCGTTATATCGCAGCCTGAGCTCCTCGTTGGCTCTAAAGCCCGTAGGCAGAGTACCTTGGTAAGAATGAAGAAAGGAAAGTCCGATATTTGTAATAGAGTCTGCAATAGCGGGAAACCTGTTCATATCAGCTTTAGCTCCTGCGCTGTAATAAGGAGTTGATTCCTGAGTCCACCAGCCTTTAAAGTGATTTTGGTAAGCCAGGTAATACTCATTTTCAACAGTGAGATCTCCTGAGAACTGTATATCCATTTGCCCCTTTTTCATGTTTTTTATATCGCATACCACGCGCTTGGCTGGTGCATTTAGTATAAACAGATCATTAGGTTTGATAAAGTCGGGGTAAGGCAGTGAGGCTACTATCGAATCTGTGTGACCGGGAGGAATGCTTAGAGCAAAAGTTTCCTCATAATAAGGTAAATAATAATGGTGCCGCCCGCTTATGTTAAGCGTATCAGAAGTTGAATTCTTAAGGATTGTGTAAGAGGGTTTGCCCGTCAGATCTACCAATGCTTTGGCCGACTGCTGACTGAAGCCGACATGATATAATAAACTAAAGACTGTTAAGCAAACCGGAAATATTCTTTTCATATCATTTAGATTAGTGATGAAGGTGTCCCGAAAGCTTCCTTTACCGCGGAGAACGCTAAGAAGACGCAAAGTTCGCAAAGAGCAAAAATTCAATAACAGCCTGTTGCGTTCTTCGCGAAAGTCTTTGCGAACTTTGCGGATAATAGAACCCACACTTTGTAGACAGCCCCCTTTAACATATCCTCTCTGAATTTATTTAATTATTTGTTTCTTTTGTAGGTATCTCTTCTGCTGGCTTTGGGCCGAGATTAAAGCTAATAGGCACAGTGAAGGCTACGTTCACTGCACGGCCATCCTTTATGCCGGGTTTCCATTTTGGACTGTTAGCCAGAGCCTTTACCGCCTCTTCATCCAGACCGCTGCCTAAGCCCCTCAGGACTTTAATATCTGAAAGGCTGCCGTCTTTATTGACAGTAAACCCTAAAATAACCCTCCCCTGTATATTGTTATTTCTGGCCTGTGCCGGATATCTCAGGTTTGATTGCAGGTAGGCTGACCATTTTCCTATTCCTCCGGGAAATTCAGGGAAGACATCTATACTCGAGAAGTCCTTGACAGATTCGTCGTTGGATATGGGGATGTTTGCTGTTTTTTCTTCCTGTTTCCCCATCGCCATAACGATAATCTGGCCTGCAAAATTCTTCGTACTTATGTTCGGCATCGGTTCAACCGTCACATCAGATCCAACTAATTTAAAGACCAGGGCAATAGCATAGCTATCATCGGGTATATCCAGCTCATTCTGGTATGAGCTTAGCGACTTTACCACCTCATTATCAATGTCTTTATTCAGACTTTGTAATATCCTGACATCAGTGATCTTTTTTGCCCGGATGGTAAAGTTGGTAATCACATACCCTGTAATATTATTTTCTCTTGCCGAGGCCGGATACTTTATGGTTCGCTGGATATGTCGCTTCAGGGCTGTAAAATCATGAACGCTATTTTGTCTTTGCGTGATCGGCATCATAGATAAATCAGCTTTTATTTCAGGATCCGGCTTAGAGAGCTCAGCACCTAGCGGAATGATTAAGCCGGAACTGTTTTCTGCCGTATTCAATAATACAGGTACTGTTATCGTTTTATGCGAGCGGCCGGTGGCTGCCGATACAATCAGCATCAATACAAATAATGGTGCAGAAAATCCGTACTTCCAAAGCCCGGGTCTGCGGGATTTATTTTTGTTTAACATGATTATTCTTCTTTGTAATAATGACTTATTGAAAAAATTGTTGATCAGCTGATTGGGAGCAACTCCCATGGCATTGCTGAACAGCAGTGCGGCATAATCCGATTTACTTTGCATAAGGGATGCG
>CAZFQV010000315.1:625-3304 GCA_964521175.1 uncultured Sphingobacterium sp. | reverse complement strand
TTTTACCATGAAAATATAAGGTTCGAGCTTTTTAAACTGCTCATCACGCTTTAATCCTGTCAATAGGTTTTTCTTCTTATTTATAACAAGTTTTTTATCGAGCGAATCCTGAGGTATCGCTTCAATTGATTTCAACAAGTAATTTGATTTCACCGCAAACGCTACGCCGTCTACAAGGGTCTGTTTCCTGTTGATAATACCCACTACATTTCCTCTGGTATCCAACAGCGGACCACCGCTGTTTCCCGGATTAACAGGAATAGAGACCTGGTATGCTACCGTATCTCCCGCAAAACCGTTCCTCGAGCTAACATACCCTTCATTATAAACCAGATCGTCTTTGGGAAAGCCTATGGTGTAAACCCCTTCACCCACATTTGATGCAGACTTTTTAAAAGTATAAGGAAGGGCTGCAAGAGATTTAAATTCTTTATCTATAATCTGCAAAACAGCAAGATCGTACGTCGGATCGACGTAAATCTGTTTCGCTTTGAAAGCTTCCCCCTCAGAATTTTGAACATACAAAGAATCAGCGCCCATAATTACGTGATAGTTCGTCACGATATAGCCGTTAGAAGACAGCGCAAACCCGGTTCCTCCAAACTGTCCCGGATCAATCGGCCCTTTCGAAGGAGTATCCTTAATATTTTTTATCAAAGCGTTTTGAGAACGTTTAATATTATTTATCTCCCTACGAAGGTAACTCTGAGACACCTTTTCATTAAAATAGCCGGTCGACAAAAGTGTTCCGAACACTGCGGTTAGAGCCACAGTTGCTGCAATGGCCGTACTTACATAGTATTTCTTCCACAGTTTCAGAATTATTGGAAGATCGGGCTTAATTTCTTTTTTCAAAGACTCTACGTCTATCCTACTATGAATTAAATTCATATCAGCGGATAACTTCAGCCTATTACCATATTCAGATAAGTGCTCCACCAGATTCTGATGTTCAATCACTTTCAAGTCAAATGCAGGATCTTCTTTTCTCTTACGTTGAAAATCATCAATTTCGGATTCCGACAATTCAGCCCTCAAATAAGCATCAATCAGGTTAATATCTTCGACATCCTTGTTCATTCTTCTTTTTCGTTAGTTTGGAAAAATAATTTTTTCAAACGTTGCAGACACTTATACTTTTGCGTTTTGGCATTATCTGCATTGGTATAGCCAAATCTTTCAGAGATCTCCTGCATAGACCTGCTTTTAAAATAGTAATCTTCTATAATGGACTTACAGGGTTCACCAAGCTGCCTTAGTGCGAGTTCCATCATATAAAACTGCCTGTCCTTCTCTTCATGTTTTTCCAGATCATCCTCGACTGGAATAAACTCTAAGAAATCATGCATATTCCTTACGTTTCGGCTTTGAGCATTCAAACGTTTCAGCCATAAACGGCGGCAAACAGAATAAATGAAAGTTTTAAGCTTACTACTTAGCTCAAAGTTTCCACTTTTTACCTTATTGTAAAGAACAATCACCGATTCTTGAAACACGTCCTTCGCATCATCCTCATTTCCGCTGTTGCTCAGCACCATTTGAAGCACCATGGGAAAATAAGTGATATACAACCGGTTCAATATATCTTCAGAGTTGTTCAGTATTCCGAGGATTATCTCGTTATCTGCTGGAACTGAACTTTCTATCTCTTTTCTCACTGTTAATACTATTTACTAGGAATTGTAACCCAATGATAGGGAAAATATTTTTTTATATTTTTCTTCTTTCAGAGGGTTACCTTTTTAAAGATGAGGTATTAAGTGTAAATTATTTAACTAAATTTTAACCACTAAACAATGAAAAATCTATTCAAACTCGGCTTTTTGGCTTTTGCTCTTACTTTAACAGTTGCAGCTTGTAACTCAAACAAAACCGAAGAAGCTGTTTCTGACTCTATTGATTCAACTGCTGACGTAACTATTGATTCTCTTGATGCACAAATTGACACTGTTGATTCTGCCGCTTCTGCAGCTATTGATTCAGTAAAAAACTAATTAACCCCAAAATTACAGAAAGCCGGCTTAATTTTTAAGCCGGCTTTTTTGTGTCTTATTCTGCCAAATCCTGGCTTCCGATGAGTGTGTTTCAAGCGTAGACATTATAGCTTATCAATGATACCTTCTTATCCGTTATCCGCCTTTTCTTTTTACTACTTTTCTGTTTCTTTTACTGGATTCGAGCCGGGACAATCTCCACTTATCAGATTTATAATTAGTACAGAGTCTGTTCATTAGAGACGACTATAACTTCCCCTATCGAATTCTGCATTATACCGTCATTAGTTAACAGCAAGCATAAGATTAGGTTTAGAAAAAACTATTTCTGTATTCTCCGATCAGTTCTCATCAAAGCTGCTGCGATTTTTTCTTAAACAGGCTTTTTATTCTTCGTGTATTCGAGTCGGCAATCAATAACATACAGGGCACGAGTATAAGTGTCAAAAAGGTTGCAAAGGTCAATCCAAAGATCATCGTCCATGACAATGGACCCCAGAATGCCACATTATCTCCTCCAAAATATAGATGAGGGTTAAACTCATTCAGCAGCGTCGTGAAGTCTATATTCAGTCCTACGGCCAAGGGGATCAATCCGAGGATAGTAGCCGTGGCAGTTAGAAGCACCGGTGTCATCCGTGTACGACCTGCTTCAATTATCGCTTCTTTAACACCCATCCCCTGC
>CAZFQV010000315.1:0-615 GCA_964521175.1 uncultured Sphingobacterium sp. | reverse complement strand
GTAATATACCGTTTCGTACCACTATTCCCGCAAGGGCTACAATGCCCACTCCCGACATCACAATAGACATCTCCATTCTAAAGATAATTACCCCCAGGAACACCCCAATGATACTCAACAATATTTCGCTAAGGATAATTAACGGCTTGGTGATGGAATTAAATTGGGTAACGAGAATAATCAGGATCAGTCCCAGTGAGATCATCAAAGCAGTACCTAGAAATAGCATCGTTTCCTGCTGCTCCTCCTGTTCTCCTGCCATTTTAACCTCAACACCCGAAGGACTGTTGAACTGATTAATTTCACTTTGGATATTAGCAACGACCTCATTGGGATTATATTCACTCAGCACATTGGAGGAAAGAATAATAATCCGTTTTTGCTGCTTCCGCTTTATACCTCCGTAGGTGTTGACATAATCTATAGATCCAAAAGAGGAAAGAGGTACCTGCCGGATTACCCCGCCCATTCCCATATCCCGATAAGTGACCTTCATATTTCTTAATGCGTCCAGGTTATTACGTTGGGATTCAGCAGCGCGCAGATTGATTTCATAATCTTCGTCCTGATCCCGAAACTTGGAGACCTCCTTGCCGAAAATAGCGGTACGCAGAT
>CAZFQV010000314.1:2256-3313 GCA_964521175.1 uncultured Sphingobacterium sp. | reverse complement strand
TTAAAGAGAACCAGGGACGCTGCTATTTTAGGATGAATTCGATATGAGACTAATTTAATATTCGTACCTGATATACATGACCATTGCTCCGATCGCCTTATTTGTTTACAACCGCCCTGAGCATACCCGGCGGACGTTGAAATTCCTGCGTCAAAACCTTTTGGCAGAGGAATCCAGGCTATATATTTTCTCAGATGCGGCAAAAGACAGTGCAGATCAGCAGAAAGTAGATGCGGTGCGAGAAGTTATAGATCATGCGGATGGCTTCAGATCAGTTCATATCATCAGGCGTAGTAATAATCTGGGACTTGCAGCGTCAATTATTGATGGTGTGAGCACGCTGACTTCGCAGTACGGTAAAGTCATTGTCTTTGAAGACGACCTTGTCAGTTCGAGATACACCCTGAAATACTTTAATGATGCGCTTGATCGCTACCAGGATGAAGAAAAAGTAATGCATATCGGAGCTTATATGTATCCCCTGAAAACCGGGGCTATTCTTCCTCAGACATTTTTCTATCGGGCGGCTTCGAGTTGGGGCTGGGCCACCTGGGAGCGGGCATGGAAGTATTTCGAGCCGGATGTGGATAAGATCATCAGCCAGTTTAACGCAGAGAAAAGACATCGCTTTTCTATCGACGGTAAGATGAACTTCTGGAAGCAGGTTCGTGAGTTTAAGGCTGGAAAAAATAATTCATGGGCTATACGCTGGTATGCTTCTATTTTTCTGAACGATGGACTTACCTTAAACCCATCGGCATCGTTAATCAACAATATCGGGCATGACGGAACGGGTGTCCATTCCGGGAAGAATAATATGTATGATGTTATAATCAGTGATAAACCGGTTACTGATTTTCCCACACAGATAAAAGAAGATGCCCAGGCGTATCGCGTTATAAAGGATTTTATTAGTCATAGAAAAGGGAGTATCGTTCAGCGAATTATGAGATTCATTAGGGAGAAAATGCAGGTATGATCATCTCTCAGGGATATATTATTTTTGATTGCAGGTGAAGGTAGTTCATTTAAATACGTATTCCGGAAACGGGGGAGC
>CAZFQV010000314.1:0-2156 GCA_964521175.1 uncultured Sphingobacterium sp. | reverse complement strand
TTTGATTGCAGGTGAAGGTAGTTCATTTAAATACGTATTCCGGAAACGGGGGAGCAGGGAAAGCCTGTCTGCGCTTAAACAGGGCCTTGCAAATGCAGGGGGTGGATTCGGCTATTGCCGTGAATTTTCTTTTTAAAAAGGATCGGCAAGTTTATGATCTCTCTTCCCGTTTTGGATTTCTTTCGCGATGGTATACCGCGACGGGTATTATTTTTGAAAGGCTTCTCGCAAAGTTTTATACCGGCTCCAAACCAATACCGTTCTCCATACCGGCTTGGGGTAAGGATATAAGCAGTCGAAAAATTATTGATGCTGCCGATATTATTCATCTGCACTGGATCAACCATGCCTTCTTAGATCCCGAGAATCTGGCAAAGCTCGGACAGATCAATAAGCCAATTGTATGGACCTTTCACGACAGCAATGCATTTACCGGAGGCTGCCATGTGCGATATAATTGTCTTCATTATCAGCAGGAGTGTGGAGATTGTCCGGTTTTGCAAAACCCGGGACCAAAAGATATATCACACCGCACATGGTTAAGAAAAGAAAAGGCCTATCGTGATCTGAACTTCAGTATTAATGCTCCCAGCCACTGGATGGCCGATTCAGTATTGAAAAGTAAGTTGCTCGGAACCCGCCCTGTGCTGAATATTCCCAATACTCTTGACACAGCGGTATTTACACCTATTTCAAAGAAAGAAGCAAGGCGATCGCTAGGGCTTTCCCCGGATAAATTTATCATGATGAGCGGGTTTATGCCATCACGCAAAGACCTGCACAAAGGAACTCCCTATTTGCTGGAGGCTATAGCAATCTTTGTAGGCGATCATCGGCTAAATCCTGAAGACGTAGAAATGGTGATTTTTGGAAACCGGGAACATCCTAATCCGATTGAGACGGGTGTGCCAACCACATTCCTGGGGACAATTTCGAGCGAACAAAGGCTCGCGCTCTGCTATAGTGCAGCCGATGTCTTTATCGCTCCGTCACTGGAGGATAATTTACCCTATACGATAATGGAGAGCCTGGCCTGTGGAACACCCGTAGTGACGTTTACGACCGGAGGTATCCCCGACCTGGTGCAGCATATGTATAATGGCTATCTTGCAGAATACCGTTCTGCGGATGATCTTGCTGCGGGCATAGGCTGGGTGTACAAACATGTTGACAGGAAGTCGTTAGGCTTAAACGCAAGAAAATATGTAGAAGATAACTTCTCTGAAGAGGTAGTGGCACGGAAGCACATGGAATTATATGCCAGAGTTATTAATGAGCACGTTTAGGCCCAGGTTGAGTGTAATTACCGTTGTTTATAACAATGAAAAGGATATCGGACGGACGATGTTGTCGGTGCTGAACCAAACCTATCCGAATATTGAATACATAATTGTAGATGGGGCATCCGGAGACGGTACTCTTGATGTGATTAGAAGGTATGAAAATCGCCTGGCCAGGCTGATCTCAGAAAAGGACAGCGGAATTTATGATGCGATGAATAAGGGCTTGGCTGCCGCCACCGGAGACTATGTACTCTTCATGAATTCAGGAGATGAGATCTACCACAAGGATACGGTCGAAAAGGTCTTTGCATCAGAACTCGACGCTGATATTTATTACGGCGAAACAGAGATGTATGATGAGAACTGGCAGAGTCTCGGTCAACGCAGACATCATGCCCCGGCGGAATTTTCCTGGAAGAGTTTTAGATTTGGGATGAGTATTAGTCACCAGGCGATCTATATTCGAAGAGCGATTACCGAGCCCTATGATCTGAAATATCATTTGAGTGCTGATATTGACTGGATCCTGAAAGCTGCGGGGAAGGCAAATAAAATCGTCAATACCGGAATGTATGTGGCTAAATATCTTAGCGGCGGCATGTCGAAAAAGCGGCATCGTCAGAGCCTGATCGAGCGTTTCCAAATACTTTCTAAGTATTACGGACTACTTCCTAATATCTTCAACCATGGTATCATTGCGTCAAGATTGTTTTTATATTATTTAAAATATCGCCGAACCAATGATTGACGCACCTCTTATGTGTCATTAAGATTAGCAGTTACTCTTTTTCCTGTCATGCCGAAAGCGCTACTCCCTTTTGTGTCATGCCGAAAGCGCCCTTCCCCTGGTGTCATGCCGAAAGCGCCCCTTCG
>CAZFQV010000313.1:0-3329 GCA_964521175.1 uncultured Sphingobacterium sp. | reverse complement strand
ACATCAATCTCCAGATCTTGATTCAACAACTCTTCTATGGATGTAAATACGGGTATCCCCTCAGGAATTGTCCCGAGATTCGCAACCGGCTTAACATCTACAATGGCAACAAGTTCAGCTTCAGGATTACGAACAATCATTTCAGCATGGCGCTTTCCTATGTGCCCGCAGCCAACTACAGCAAATTTTATCTTTCTTTCATTCATGTTATCTTATTGAATATCCTCCATCAATATTTAAATTCTGACCGGTAATCCATCTGGCTCCGTCCGACAATAAAAACAAAATACCCGGCACCACATCTTCCACTGAGCCGATCCCCCCGGGATGCATTTTAATAATTTCAGCAACCTGTTCGTCCGTCAACGATGAAAACATTTTGTCGGTTAAGGGGGTACGTACAACCGCGGGTGATATCGCGTTTACGGTAATTTTTCTTTTGATCAATTCGAGAGCGGACGACCTTACCAAACCAAGCAGCGAGGCTTTGCTCGAACAATATCCCACTTTTCCAATTTCTCCCAATTCCGCCATGGTAGATGCAACCAACACTATGCTACCGCCTTCATTACTATACTTTTTCTTTGAAAAAACTCTAATGAGTTCAATGTTGGCTAGGACATTCAATTTGAAAATTGACAGAACCTTATCAGGTCTATATATGGAAAGCGGGATTGATTCCTCTTTTCCAGCGCACAATACCAAGCCATCGAATTGCGAATTAAATTCAGAGAATAAGTTTTCTATTCCATCAAGATTAGTTAAGTCATATGAAAAGAACTTAAACATATCTTCAGAATACTGATTCTGAAAAATAGCTACTTTTGAAGCATCCGTACCAATACCGATGACATACATTCCTTTTTCCAATAGGGCCTGAGCTACGGCGAAGCCTATTCCGGACGAGGCCCCCGTTACAATGTATCTAAACGCACTCACCCTTCCTGAAAATTCTCCTCACCAATGCGCTTTATAAGTGCATCTACCGTCGACTCTCCTTCAAAATCCTTGACAGTCAGAATAATTTTAAAATTATTCTCGACGAATCCGATCAATATTAAAGTTGCTAGAGAATCCCACTCCGGCAAACTTTTAAACTCTGTATTTAGGGATAACTCTGATTCAAGCTCCAGCTCGTCGTGTAGTTTTTCTAAGAATTCCGATTTTTTCATTATAGTTTATTTTTAATAATTAACACGCCACCACACCAGGATAATCCTACTCCAAATCCCATTACAATGATCTTTTCAGAAGCAGACAGATCTGCGGTATATTTTTTAAGTGCAATTGGTATGGTAGAGGAGACAGTATTTCCGCCATCTTTCAGATCAATAAAGAACTTCTCCTTGTCTACATTGATTTGACGCCTTAAAGTTTCCAACATAAAAGAATTCGCTTGATGTAAGATGAACTGATCAACCTCTGACACGTCAGATATTCCGTTTTTTGACATGACCTGAGACGTTAGTTCTGGAATGAGTTTTAAGGTAAAATTAAAAATATCTGGCCCTTCCATAAGTAAGGTATCGTCAGAATAAAAACTCCCTGATCCGATTGGCTTGTCTGGCGCCTGATCGATAATAGGATAGCGAGTTCCGCCATTCTTAACGATCAGTTTTTGATGGCCAGAACCATCGGTGCCAAAAACAAAATCCCCTATCCCTCTAACCGCTGTTTCTCCGATAAGTGAAGCAGTAGCAGCGTCACCGAAAATAGACCGGTTAGAGCGATCTTTTGGGTGGAGAAATTTTGAATAGGTCTCAGCTGTTACAAGTAGGACGTTCTTAGCCTGACCAGACTCTATCAAGGCCTTTGCAATACTAAGACCATACGTATACCCGGAACATCCAAGATTGAAATCAAACGCACCAACCGTTTTATTTAACCCCAGTCGATCTTGCAAAATCCCGGAATTATTAGGTAGTTTATAATCTGGGCTTTGCGTGCAGTAACATATAAAATCAACAGAATCCTTATCGAACCGGCTAAATAGTTTTTCGCAGGCTTTTACGGCGAGATCTAGTCCAGTTTCATTTTGGTCAGAGATATATCTACTTCTGATCCCAACCTTTTTTTCGAATTGTTCGAAATTATAGTCGGGAAACTCCTTCGCTAAATCTTCATTCGATACATTAGATGTAGGATATGTGACTTCAATTCCTTGTAAGCTCGCGTACATTGCCATGGTTATTTATATTTTCAATACTTCATCATCATTCAAACAATAAACCTCTCCAGACTCACTACAGGTTGCAATTCCATCTGAGCCAAATGTCAAACGGTGTCCAAACTCACTTATCCATCCAATGTGTTTTGCAGGATTCCCAACTACAAGTGAATAGGGTTTGACATTTTTTGTCACGACGGATCCAGCTCCTATAAAAGCATATTCACCTATATCATATCCGCAAACAATGGTCGCGTTTGCGCCTATTGAAACACCCTTTCCTACATGAGTTTTCGCATATTGTCCCCTGCGGTTAACGGCGCTTCTAGGGTTGGTGACGTTCGTAAACACCATGGATGGTCCAAGAAAAACGTCGTCATCACAGGTAACCCCTTCATATATAGACACGTTATTCTGAACTTTTACATTGTCACCTAAAATGACTCCAGGGGAAACAACGACGTTTTGACCTATATTACATTTTTGGCCGATTTTACATCCAGACATGATATGGCTGAAATGCCATATTTTGGTGCCGGCGCCAATGTCACATCCCTCATCAACGATAGCTGAAGGGTGTGAGAAGAAATCATCATTATTCATAATTATAAGATTTCATCGCTGAAACTATATATGCCAGCTCCTGAGAAGTCATTTCGGTATGAATCGGCAATGAAAGCACCACTTCGCATAATGCTTCTGAAATAGGAAAATCACCTTTCCCAAACTCATCGGTTTTAAAAGCCTGCTGTAAATGTAAGGCTACCGGGTAATAAACCATACTAGGTATCCCCTTCTCTGAGAGATAAGCCCTTAAAGACTCCCGATCAATCTTTGAGTCTAGCTTAATGGTGTATTGATGGAAAACATGAGTGGAATTTTCCTGACGAACCGGTGTTTGTATCCAATCCAGATCTTTAAAGCCGTTGTCATAGGCCGCGGCAGCGTTTTGTCGCGCGACAGCATATTCATCAAGATGCTTTAATTTTATGCCTAGAATAGCCGCCTGTATGGTATCCAGTCGGGAGTTCACTCCAACGAGCTCATGATGATATTTTTTTGCCTGACCGTGATTGGCGATCTTCCTAATCCTCGTTCCCAGCTCCGTAGAATTAGTATACAAGGCACCCCCATCACCATAGCAGCCCAGGTTCTTCGATGG
>CAZFQV010000312.1:0-3343 GCA_964521175.1 uncultured Sphingobacterium sp. | reverse complement strand
AGAGCTCAGCTATCTGCTGCCTTAGCTATTCAATCCTGATCTTCTGTCGTTTAAATCCGATTCTGCCAGCCATGTCTGCTCCCTCGAGGATAAGGGTATAGCTTCCCTTCTGATCTGCCGAGTAAAATGATACCCTTGCTTTCCCTTTCTGGTCTGTAATGATATCAGGCTGCCAGTGAATGGTAGAGCGCATATCGGCCAGGGGAGGATTCTCTTCCCTGATCGGGTAACGCGGGCGGTAAAACTCGTCCGGAAAGCTGTAAGCAAGCGGCCTGTATAGAAATATGCCCGGCGTTTTCCGCATAAACGCACCATTGCCGGAGCGGGTGGTCACTTCCAGATAAACAGGAGGGGGAGGACAATCTTTACTCGGACACCCTACCAGCTTTTTAATGATGCTATCATCATAAGCCATGGCATATTTTGTGCTTTCCATGATTTCTATACCCTTAATGTCCTCTGCGGTAATGTAATCCATGTAATCCTCCTCGGTAGAACCGATCTCATGTATATCTAACCCATCAATTACAAGGTGGATAAACCGGTTCATCATGACGTATCTCATGTTATCCGAAGAAGTATCCCTTACCGCAGGACCCTTTCCCATTCTTAAATCCGGGAAACGCTCGGCTAACAACTCGTACAATGTCTTTTGCTTTGCTTCCAGCATATCCTTTTCATCCAATATATAATCGGCATTGCCTGAACCGTTCTTGTTATGCGATTCTTTAATGATCTTTTTGGCGGTCACTACCACTTCGTCAAGAACATTCACCCCGGCCGGGGCATCATAGCGGTGCAGTTCTTTAACGATATCCCTGGTGCTTTCGAGCAGGATGGTATCAGTGTTTAAGAACCAGGGGCTGAAACGCTGCTTCAACGCAATGAAACCGGGTTCAGTAAATTCATCTACTTCGATGCCTACATTGAAGCTTTTTCCTCTCTTGTTCCGCGACTGGATAAAGTAAGCGGCGGTATCTGCTGTGGGCAGATCCCTGAAGCTGAACCGCCCTTCGTTATTGGTCAGGGTATCGATCATCACCAAAGGTTTTTTTGAAAAAAGCAGGATCGGAGTATTTGCTGCCGGCTTATTGAATATGTTTTTTACTGTTCCGTTTATAATGAACTCATCTTCAGCAGGAAAAGCAAATGACTTTGATCCTGCAAATACTTCTGTCCAGTTATAATTCACCCATCCCTGAGTGAGGAGCAGAAGATCCAGATCCTGCCAGGCCTTAGCGCTGTCTGTCGCCTCGAAATAATAGGCCGGATCTTCTACGGTACCCCCGAGCCCCGAGCTGAGAAAAACGGAGCTGATGATGTTCTGATCAGTGGTATCCACTCTGACCCGGGCATCGTCGGTCACTGCCAGTGAAAAACTGCCGTTGACGGGATTCCCTTTGCTGTCGCTCACCAGGATCTCTACCCCGATACTGTCCCTGTTTCCGTACGAGGGTCGGTCGGTGCTGATGTTCAGGTTCAATTCCTCGTCTTTATGAGCGATATAAACCCTTCTTTCGTTCAAGGGTAGGTGTGCGCTGTTCAGCAGGGTGATGCGGGCAATACCATTGGAAAAAAGATCTTTATCGATCGTCAGCCGGGTGAGGGGCTGCCGGAGAAGAATCGATGCACCATAATGGACCATGCCATTGGTCTGCCCGATGAGGTGGTAGTATGTATTCTCCGAGAGCATATCCGGACTGGCCTGGATGGTCACTTCCAGCGAAGGACTGTTCAGCCGGTTACCTACTTTCATGGTCGTTCCGGAGGGCCTGACTGCCGGCAGGGCATAATCCCTGAAGCTGCCGCCGGGCAGGCTTACTCTTGCGATATAGCTTTCTCCTGCCCGGGCTAAGAGCAGAAAGCTGCCCATGCCTTTATGAGATGAGCTGAAGGAGAGTATTTCCTGCTGTCTGCTATCCAGTATCTTTCCTGAGATATCTGTCCCTTTGCCATCCTCGGCGATCGCTTTGAAAGCCACATCCGAAAGCAGTCCGGCAACAAGGCTGCCGCCTTCGGGCATAAACTGGACATCGGTTTTTTCAGGACGGTTCAGCGGCAGAGGGATGGTGATCGTACGGTCTCCTTCCCCTTTGCGCATATCTTCCGCGGTGAGATAGAAGCTGTTCGGGTCTGCCTGTTCGGGAATACCGAATTCTATACTGAGCTCGCCGTAGAGAGAAGTTTCTTTCTCTTCACGGTAGACGATTCTTTTTCCATTCATTACTCTGAGCCGCAGTGGCCGCAGGCCGATATCTTTTTTATCTAAATCCCGAAAGCGCAGTGAAAGTGCACCCTGTTCTTTATTATCGGTCTTTGAAAGGCTGAGAGCGGAATTAACCAGCCAGCTGTTCTTCTCCGGGTCGCTGATCAGGAATTGTTTCCTGAAAATATAGTCTTCCCCGAAGTTCCTCATCCAGTTGGTATAGGCCCGGAGCGTATAAGTGCCGCCGGGGAAATCCTGGCTGTTTAAGGCGATATTGCCCCGGGTGATGCCTGTGACTACCGGGAGCATGATCCGTTTGACCACCTTATTGCTGTCGGAAGCAAGCTCTACGTACAACAGGCCGCTTTTGGGGCATAGCTCAGCGAAGCGGCATCCAGTAGGTAAGCTTTAAACCAGATCGTGTCGCTGTTCAGATATCCGGATCTGTCGGTCTGGATATATAATTTTTCGATAGCACTTCTTTGATTATAGGATCGAAGGGAGTCAACGATCCTATCAATGCCATTTTGAGGGTTATCCTGCGCGGATGCGGAGAGGCAGAAGAGGGTCGGCAGGAGGACGGCGAGTTGACGGAATAACTTTGTTGTAGTCATAGGGGAAAAGCAATGACTAAAGATAAAGAATAAAGAATAAAGAAGAGTTTTCCGACTTAGAGCAGGAACGCTTTCAGCTGTACCTGTACATACTCGCCCCAGTTCTTCATTACAGATCTGAGCGTTTCAAGCAGTGCCTTATTATCTGTCGCTTTTACTTTTTTGGAATCGTTAAGCTTCCAGGGGGGAGGATCTTGTCGCTTACCAGGTTTGCGAGCCAGGTGATGTTTTCATGGGGCAGGGCCACGCCAGGGATCATACCCGGCAAGCCGGCAAAAGATTCTTTTATGTGGTCAATGAAGTGAATTCAAAAATGGATGCTTTCAGTTATAATGAAGGGCATTTAACCCATCTGCAAACGGTGCCTATGCTCCCGGAAGGATATACCGGAATAGGTGCAGCTGCAGATATTCATGTTTCTTCCGATGATAGGTTTTTATACGGAACCACACGTATGGCTGTCAATGAACCGGTGATCTATTCTATTGATCAAAATGCCGGTAAGCTGACTTTTGCCGGAAGG
>CAZFQV010000311.1:0-3380 GCA_964521175.1 uncultured Sphingobacterium sp. | reverse complement strand
GGGATACGATCGGTGGGGAAAAGCAGACTTATACCAGTAAATCAGGGAAAGTACTATACGGGGGAGGGGGTATTATGCCCGACATCTATGTCTCGGTAGATACCAGCGGTTATACTGATCTGTATTATTCTCTTGCGGGAAAAGGTGTCCTGAATGATATGGTATTCAGCTATCTGGTAAACAAATATATCGGGTTCAGATCAGCGGACGAACTATTTAAGGACTTTAAACTTACTAATCCGGATGTTAGACAACTCATAAGAATTGCCGGAGAAAAGAAAATTCCAACGGCGGAGGAGCAGTTAAAAGTATCCCAGAAGGAGATCGAGACGCAGCTTAAAGCCTTGCTCGCCCGGTATTATTTTGGGGATGAAGGCTATTATAAAATTTTGAACTCAGGCGATCGTACGATAGCACGATCGTTAGAGGTGCTGAGATAGTACTATCGTATAGAGTCTTGTACTAAAGTGTCCGACACCAGATCGTCATTCATGGTATCCTGCATAGCCGCATCTAAAATCGAATCTGCTGTCGCAGCGGCCTGAATAGAATCTTGTTTAGCTTTCTCTGCCTGGTCTGCATTGTTACATGCGGTAAAGATGCTCAGGCTAATAGCAGATGCGAAGATGAATTTTTTCATGGGTTTATATTTTAGTGAATTATTTCTGTCTGAAATAGATTTGGATCGGAACGCCTGTGAAATCAAAGTTTTCCCTTAGTTTGTTCTCAATAAATCTTTTATAAGGTTCCTTGATATATTGAGGCAGGTTACAAAAAAACGCAAACATCGGGGAATTCCCGTTGATCTGGGTTATGTATTTTATTTTTACATACTTGCCTTTAACTGCCGGCGGAGGATAATTTTCAATAATCGGGAGCATCACATCATTCAGCTTTGAGGTGGGAATCTTTTTAAGCTTATTCTCATAAACTGCAGATGCGGCTTCCAGCGATTTGTGTATCCTTTGTTTTTCTATAACGGATGTAAATACGATGGGAACGTCGGTGAAAGGGGCGATCTTTTCTCTGATCAGCTCTTCGAAAACACCGGTAGTTTTGGTATTTTTCTCAATAAGATCCCATTTGTTTACCAGTATGACGATGCCCTTTTTATTTTTTTCTGCGAGGTGGAAAATATTGACATCCTGAGATTCAATGCCTTCGACAGCATCGATCATTAAAATGATTACATCGGCCTCTTCCAGCGCCTTGATGGTGCGCATGACAGAATAGAATTCGATATTTTCTTTTACTTTGGTTTTTTTTCTCAAGCCTGCTGTATCGATCAGCATAAACTCATGGCCGAATTGCTTGTAATGGATATGGATGGAATCGCGGGTGGTGCCGGCGATGGGGGTAACAATGTTTCGCTCTCTACCAATCAGCGCATTAATCAGTGAGGACTTGCCTACGTTCGGTCGTCCGACGATAGCGTATTTCGGCAATTGATTTTCTTCTTCGACGTTATCTTCGAAGTGTTTGATCATCTCGTCCAGCAATTCGCCCGTGCCAGAACCTGACATCGATGACAGGGGGTAGATCTCACCCAGTCCGAGGCTGTAAAAGATGCTGGCATCATTTAGACGCTGATTATTATCAACCTTATTCACAACTACCAGCACCGGCTTCTCGCTGCGACGCAGGAGTTTGGCGATGTCATCGTCCAGGTCTGTGACGCCGGTAACTACGTCAACCATGAACAAAATGACGGTTGCCTCCTCAATTGCGATGACCACTTGTTCGCGAATAGCAGCTTCAAATACGTCTTCCGAGTGTGCCACATAGCCACCCGTGTCGATTACAGTAAATTTTTTGTCGGTCCATTCCGCCTGGCCGTAATGTCGGTCGCGCGTCACTCCGCTGAAGTCATCAACAATAGCTTTACGGGTTTCTGTCAGTCGGTTATATAATGTCGACTTTCCTACATTTGGGCGGCCTACGATTGCTACTATGTTGCTCATTTTTTAGTCTCAAGTATCTAGTATCAAGCATCTAATCTCAAGATTCAGGGTACTAATAATTGCGTTAGTTAATTATATTTTGATAGATTTCTCTAAACTATAGAGCATCTTCTGTATTTCAGATATTTTATAATTGATTTCATATTATCATCTTTTCATCGATCGAATTTAAGCGATGAGCAACTATTACCGGAGTCTCAGGTTCAAAAATTGAACCGATACTTTAAATTCCCTCTTGGATTTTCTTCCTGCCCCCTCTGCAATATTCGAAGGACAGAAACCGCTGCTTTTCGGATCTGGCTGGTCAAACCATACTTCTCATCCGAAGGAAAGCATGCTGTTATCGTATAAATTTCAAGTGTCAGATCAGGCGATTTTTGCCACACGATCAGATCTTTAAAATTAGGCATCCCCTAAAATTTCAATCCCCACCCCCACCTACAATAAAAGTATCCAATTACTCAGCTAACGGCCAGGTATCCTGCTACCTGCCACTTGGTTTTAGATACTATCCTTCATATCCAAAACTCTTCAAATAATTCTTCCTATTCCTCCAATCGGGAATAACCTTCACATACATCTCCAGAAAAACCTTTTTCTGGAGGAATTCTTCCATGTCCTTTCGGGCGTATGTCCCTACTTTCTTTAACATTTCACCGGCTTTTCCGATGATGATATTTTTTTGCGAATCTCGTTCCACAATGATCTCGGAGCTTATTCTGACGATTTTTGGCTCGTCTTTAAAGGCAGTGATGATTACTTCAGTGCTGTATGGGATCTCCTTTTCATAAAGCTTAAACACTTTTTCACGGATAATCTCTGAAACGAAAAAGCGCTCATTACGATCGGTCAGTGTGTCTTTGTCATAGTAAGCCGGATGTTCGGGCAGGTTGTCCATGATAAACTGCATCACCGCGGGTACGTTGTGATCATGCAATGCTGACACTGCAAAAATAGCTTTCGGTTTAAGTTTTTCATCCCAGTAAAGGATTTTTTCCTTGACAAAGTCTTCATTTGACTTGTCAATTTTGTTGATGACCACGGCGATGGGAGAGCTGGTCTTTTCCAGTTTCTCCAATACGTCATTTTCATCATATTTTTCGTTAATATCTGTGACGAACAGGATGATATCTGCATCGACAAGCGAGCCATTGACAAAACTCATCATGGATTCCTGCATGCCATACACCGGCTTGATCACGCCAGGGGTATCAGAGAACACGATCTGTGAGTCTTCGTCGTTGACAATACCCATGATCCGATGTCGCGTAGTTTGCGCCTTAGGAGTGATTATAGAGAGTTTTTCGCCCACCAGAGTGTTCATGAGGGTAGACTTCCCTACGTTAGGTTTTCCGATCAGGCTGACAAATCCCGCTTTATGAGGCATGTAAAATTTATTTTAAAATATATTTGGACTGC
>CAZFQV010000310.1:0-3381 GCA_964521175.1 uncultured Sphingobacterium sp. | reverse complement strand
CAAATGGCTGCCTATGTTTACCCGAATAGGTGCCACAGCCTTAAAAGCAAGTCTCCGCAACACCCTGGAACTCTGTGAAAGACTGGGTAATCCTCAGGAACAATTCGCATGCTTACACATAGGAGGCACCAATGGCAAAGGTTCCACCTCACACATGCTTGCCGCCATCTTACAAACCGCCGGATACAAGACAGGTTTATACACATCTCCTCATCTGCTGGATTTCAGAGAACGAATTCGCATCAACGGTGAAATGATTCCCGAAGAAAAAGTACTTCAGTTCGTGAACAGTCAGCGGGCCAATATTGAGGAGATCGACCCATCGTTCTTTGAGCTAACCGTGGCTATAGCATTTCTCTGTTTTGCAGAACAAGAGGTTGATATTGCCGTCATAGAGGTAGGATTAGGAGGCCGGCTTGATTCTACCAATATTATCCATCCCCTGCTATCAGTGATTACCAATATTGGCTATGATCATATGAATATTCTGGGAAACACCCTGGGCGAGATTGCCACCGAAAAAGCAGGAATCATCAAGACTCAGGTGCCGGTGGTCATTGGCCAGAAACAAAAAGAAACGACAGAAGTGTTTACCGGAAAAGCCGCTGAAACGCAGTCTCCTATTCGTTTTGCCTCCGATGATTGGGAAGTCAAAAGATCAGAAAGACAACCGCCAGACTCAGAACTACTGCATTTAGAGATAAAAAGTACCACAAAACATACCGTCAAATTTACTGATCTGGCATTAGATCTCACGGGCAGCTATCAGCTCAAGAATCTTCCGGCCGTATTAAGCGCTGTTGAAGAATTACGGATATTAGGCTATAAAATATCTGATTCCGATATTGTTTCCGGATTAAAACAAGTCAAGAAATTAACCGGACTAATGGGACGCTGGCAAACGATAAAGTATCTGCCCCTGACGATATGCGATACCGGACATAATGAAGATGGCATTCGGGAAGTTTTGAAAAATATTGAGTTGACGCCATTTGAAAATCTCCATATGGTCATCGGGATGGTCAAGGATAAGGAAATTAACAAGATTCTGGAACTGCTGCCTAAAGAGGCCATTTATTATTTCTGTAGTCCCAATCTGCCCAGAGCAAAGCCGGCTGAAGAACTCTGGCTGGAAGCGAAAGCGTTCAATCTCTATGGAAAAAGCTATAATAGCGTGGAGGCTGCAATACAAGCCGCTGAAGACAAGGCCGGTAATAAGGACCTTATCTTCATTGGCGGAAGTACCTTTGTCGTTGCTGAAGGGTTGATGAGGTATCAGGTGTGAGGTGTCAGGTTTTAGGGGTTAGGTTTTGGGGAATCGGTGGCTTTCCACATATAATAAACCGGCACGCCACTCAATACGATGATCAATCCCGGCCAGGTAAAATTAGGTTTGTAAAGTATAAGCAAAATACAAAAAGCAATACCCATAATTATATAGAGTGCAGGCAGGAAGGGGTATCCAAAAGCCCGGTAAGGGCGTTCTGCCTCGGGCTGCTTTATTCGGAGAATATAGATCCCCAGAATGGTGAGCACATAGAATATGACCACCACAAATGAAATCATATCCAGCAGATCACCATACTTACCGCTGAGGCATAGAATACCAGCCATAATACACTGCACCCAGAGCGCAAAACCCGGAACTGCATGCTTATTCAGCGCAGCGGTCTTTTTGAAAAACAGTCCGTCATTAGCCATTGTGTGATACACCCGCGCGCCTGCTAATATCAGTCCGTTGTTACATCCGAAGGTGGAGATCATAATAGTGAGCGCAATGATGACCGTGCCTATATTACCAAAAATCTGAATCGATGCTGCTACGGCAACCCGGTCTTTATCCGCCGCTGCAATCTCCTGTAGTGGAAGTACCGATAAATAAACGAGATTGGTGAGTGTGTAAATGATGGTTACGATCAGCGTTCCAAAGAAGAGGCTGAGGCCGATATTTCGTTTGGGATTTCTAACCTCTCCCGCGATAAAAGTGACATTATTCCAGGCGTCGCTGCTGAAAATAGAGCCCACCATGGCTGCAGCCACTGCACCCAGAGCGGCTGCCATGGTATACGACTGGATTGTACCGTCGCCACTCAGCTTATGCATGTCCCAAGGGTTTACCCAGTTCGCCTGCCACACTTCTGGCTTAAGCATAATAAAGCCGAAAAGGATCAGGGCTGACAGACCCAAAATCTTAGTGAGCGTAAACGTCGTCTGGACGGCTTTCCCACCTTTAACACCCTTGGTATTTATGAAGGTCAGGAAAACGATGATCCCGATCGCCAGGGCCTGAGCCGGAGACACGGTCAGGGAGCCGATAGAAAACAAGACCAAATCTTCGCTAACTGCCGGGATAAGATATGCCGTGAATTTAGAAAACGCTACCCCAACTGCTGCAATGGTGCCCGTCTGAATTACCGTGAAAAAGCTCCACCCGTATAAAAACCCAACCAGCGGATTATATGCTTCCTTTAAATAAACATATTGGCCACCTGCCTTGGGATACATGGCACTTAGCTCACCATAACTAATGGCCGCGATAAGGGTCATCAGTCCGGTAATCAGCCAAACTGCAATTAACCATCCTGCAGAGCCCACGTTTCTGGTGATGTCTGCCGTGACTATAAAAATCCCTGACCCGATCATGCTTCCTGCGACGAGCAGGGTGGCATCCATCAGGCCAAGTTCACGTTTCATTTCGGAGCTGTCAATATTCTCTTTCATTAGCTGGCACATTTACGTATAAGGCATTAAACTTACAAGAAAAATTGCCTTAAAATCAATAAAATTATTAGAACTTAAAATTGTCGTTTCACCGGTTAAAAAAATGTCAGCTCTTCTCAATATTACCGATTTCTTAACCCACTCATAATCAGAACGTAATACCAGGCTTAAAAAGAAATATTGCTGAATATCATAACATTATGGCTCTGCGTGTTTGAATAATAGAATAAGCCTGCTATTTTTGCGATCAAACACATAAAAATCAATTCAAACAGATCTATATTCAATGGAGTTTTTACAAGACAATCTTATCTACCTTATTCCTATTTTGGGTCTAATGGGAATCATCATAATGGCTATTAAGTCGGCATGGGTAAAGAAGCAGGATGCGGGTGATGAAAACATGCAGCGCCTATCCGGATATATTGCCGATGGAGCCATGGCATTTTTAAAGGCTGAATGGAAAGTTCTTGGTTATTCCGCTGCTATTGCAGCGATATTGCTCGCCTACTCCGGCACCCTGGTGGAAACGTCGAGCTGGGTGATCGCGATATCCTTTTTGATCGGGGCATTTACTTCGGCACTTGCGGGTTATATCGGAATGAACATTGCGACAAAGGCCAACGTGCGTACTACTCAGGCTGCCAGAACTAGCCTGGC
>CAZFQV010000309.1:0-3388 GCA_964521175.1 uncultured Sphingobacterium sp. | reverse complement strand
AGGGCGGGTAGTGGCAATAAGGATATACTCGTCAGTAGCACGTCCGTCTCTGTCTGCCAAAAAGTATTTGATATAATATAGTTTCTGATTAACTTCTTTGCGGATGACCTCCTCATCCGAAACCGCGGTCTTGCCCTGAGGATCCCAGTTTACCATGCGGATGCCGCGGTAAATCTTTCCCTTTTTATATAAATGAATAAAGCAGTCGATAACCGCCTCAGACAAATCCTCCTCCATAGTAAAGCGGGTGCGCTGCCAATCGCAGGATGCACCGAGCTTTTCCAGCTGTTTCAGAATGATTCCTCCGTATTTGTCTTTCCATTCGTAGGCATATTCCAGAAACTTTTCCCTGCTGATATCCTTTTTGGCGATCCCCTTTTCTTTGAGCATCGCCACCACTTTTGCCTCTGTGGCTATCGAAGCGTGGTCGGTGCCCGGAACCCAGCAGGCATTTTTCCCTTTCATTCGCGCGCGGCGGATCAGCACATCCTGAATGGTATTATTAAGCATATGTCCCATGTGCAAAACACCGGTAACATTCGGTGGCGGTATCACAATGGTATACGGCTCGCGCTCATCCGGCTCAGAATGGAAAAAATCTTTTTCCAGCCAGTATTTATACCATTTATCTTCTATTTCCTTTGGCTTATAGGTTTTAGGGATGCTCATCGTAAAAAAGGGAAGTTTAACCACAAAAGTACGGTTTTGACCGCTATTTTTCGAATACCTTTACCTTCAAAAAATATCTTTCGTTTCCCAATCGGGCCGACATATTTTTGTAACTTGCAATATTATCCCGCAAGGGGAGTTATAATTAGAGTGTTCTAATATGACGTCTGTCCATCTGACCAATAAAGGATAAAGGCAAGCAGATGAAAACCTTCACCGTTAAAATAGCTTCGTTCTTCCTCGATTCTCTGAAGCTGGGACGTCTTATTTCCTGGTTCAACAAATAATTCATCCCGCAATTTTTTCCCTCCAAAAAATACCGTTAATTTTGCTTCCTGACTTATTGTCTATATAACGACCAATTATATTATGAACAAAATTTATAGCAAGGCCATGCTATTGGGCGCTCTGAGCCTGATAGCGTTGAGTGCAACTGCACAGCACGACTCAAAGCCAGCCAAAAAAGCTGCTTTTATTGATAAATCGAGCATGGATTTGAGCATCAGACCCGGCGATGATTTCTACCATTATGCCGGCGGCACCTGGATCAAAAACAATCCGGTTCCAGCAAAGGAAACCCGATGGGGCAGCTTCAATGAGCTCCGGGATTTTAATGTAAACGCTCTGAAAACCATTCTGAATGAGGCGACCGAGAATAAATCTGCGGCTCCCGGCTCCATAGAACGACGGGTAGCCGACTTTTATATGGCTGGTATGGACAGCGTGACCATCGAGAAGCTGAGTTATACCCCCATTAAAGCCGACCTCGAAAGAATTAAGAGCTTAAATAGTCTAAGCGGCATTATCCAGGAAGCTGCCATTATGCGCACCCGGGGCGGTGGATCGCCATTCTTCGCCTTTTATGTCGGGCAGGATCGTAAAGATGTAAAAAACATGGTTCCCCAACTCGCTCAGGGAGGCACTACCCTGCCCGACCGGGATTATTATCTGAAGGATGATGATCGCAGCCTGAAGATCCAGAGCGCCTACCGCAATTATATGATCAGGCTATTTTCTCTGACGGGGAGTTCAGAGGCTGAGGCACAAAAAAATGCCGAAACCATATTCAACTTCGAGAAAAAGCTGGCAGCAGCACAAATGAGCAGAGTGGAGATGCGTGACCCTCATAAAACCTACAATAAATTCTCCCTTGCAGAACTAAGTAAGACCACGCCTCAGCTCGACTGGCAAAAGCTGCTGCCGCTGATGAAGGCGCATGGACAGGATTCTATTCTGGTAAACTCCCCTGGCTTCTTCGTGGCACTCCATACGCAACTCGCTAACACCCCTGTACAAGACTTAAAAACATATCTGCAGTGGAACGTGCTAAAAGGCGCAGCACCCTATCTCAGTTCCGACTTTGTCAATGCCAACTTCGCCTTCGCCCAGGTGCTTACCGGGCAAAAAATACAGACACCACGCTGGCAGAGGATATCGTCATTAACCGACCGTACCGTAAGCGACCTGCTTGGACAACTCTACGTACGTAAATATTTCAAACCGGAAGCGAAAGTCAGGATGCAGGAGTTGGTAAATAATCTGGTGAAAGCTTATGAGATCCGGATTAAGAACCTGGACTGGATGAGCGACGTGACTAAACAAAAAGCACTGGACAAGCTGCATGCATTTACTCCTAAAATCGCCTACCCGGATAAGTGGAAAGATTATCAGGGATTGGAAATTGACCGGAAATCGTTTTATCAAAATTTGATAAACGCCGACACCTGGAGCTATGCCGAGATGCTTAATGAGCTCGGCAAACCGGTAGATAAAACCAAATGGGGCATGACGGCGCCTACGGTAAACGCCTATTATAATCCGGTGAATAATGAAATCGTCTTCCCGGCGGGAATTTTGCAGTTTCCTTTCTTTGATCCCGACGCAGATGACGCCGTGAACTATGGAGGCATCGGAGCGGTGATCGGCCATGAGATTTCCCATGGTTTCGATGATTCAGGAAGCCAGTATGACAAGGACGGCACCCTACGCAACTGGTGGACCGATGATGACAGATCCCGCTTTAAAGCCAAGGCCCTGGCTCTGCAGGAGCAATACGATGCTTATACCGTCTTAGATACCTTGCACGTCAATGGAAAACTAACGCTGGGTGAAAATATTGGGGATCTGGGTGGTTTAAATGCCGCCTATGAAGCCTTTAAAATGACCAAACAAGGCCAGAGCAATGAGAAAATCGACGGCCTTAGCCCCGATCAGCGCTTCTTTCTTTCATGGGCACAGGTATGGAAAGGAAATATACTCGATGAAACTGCTGCCCAGCTGATCGTCACTGACCCTCATGCACCCGGCCCATACCGTACCATCGGTCCACCGGTAAATATGGATGCCTGGTATAAAGCCTTCGATATTCAACCTGGAGATAAACTCTATAAAAAGCCCGAAGATCGTATCAAGATCTGGTAACATTAGCCATACTTTTAGGTTAAAGTCCCTCGTTTGTGTAATTTTCAGACGAGGGCTTTTTTATGCTTCAGCAGTTAAACTATATCGACCTGATTCTCCTTGTCATTGTGAGCATGGCGGTTCTCCATGGGCGGCGCAGAGGCTTTATCGATTCCTCGATTGATATAGCGATCTGGCTGGGAAGCTTCCTGCTGGCCCTTTATCTCTCAGAAAAAGTCATCCGTTTATTTAAATCATACGATATCAGCGGGATTTGGGTGCGTCCGATATTCTTTATCCTGCTGCTGGTAGGTTTCAG
>CAZFQV010000308.1:0-3391 GCA_964521175.1 uncultured Sphingobacterium sp. | reverse complement strand
ACGCTGGCTTCATGGAAGATTAAGACGAATCTGAAAGCTTATTTCGCGCTGATCTTGCTATTGAACACCGCCGTAATGGGGGTATTCTGTGCCCTCGATTTTTTCCTGTTCTATATCTTTTATGAGCTGATGCTGCTGCCTCTTTATTTCCTGATTGGCATGTGGGGAGGTGCCCGAAGGGAATATGCGGCCATCAAGTTCTTCCTTTATACGCTTTTTGGCTCCGTTTTCATGTTACTGGTGATTATCGGTCTGTACTTTTCGGTGCTCAATCCGGCCACCGGAAATCATACGTTCAATATGATTCTAATGATGGACCCCGCTAATTATGTGGACGGTTCTATGTTTTCTATACTTGCTAATCAGCTGCTTTTTGGCATACCGGCCAGACTACTTGCTTTTATTGTTTTGTTCATTGCTTTTGCTATCAAGGTACCGATCGTTCCGCTGCATACCTGGCTGCCGGACGCGCATGTTGAGGCGCCTACACCGGTGTCCATCATACTGGCCGGCTTGCTGCTAAAGATTGGAGGTTACGGGATATTGAGGGTGTGTTTTAGCATTTTTCCCGATGCGGCTATCCAGTCGGCCTGGTGGATCGGACTTATTGGGGTGGTTTCCATAATTTACGGTGCGCTGAATGCCCTGGCTCAGACCGATCTTAAGCGACTTATTGCTTATTCGTCGATCTCTCATATGGGGTTTGTCTTGCTGGGGATCGCATCCCTAACGGCGGAAGGCCTCAGCGGCGCCATGTTACAAATGATTAGTCACGGTGCGCTTTCGGCGATGCTTTTCTTTCTGGTGGGGATACTCTACGAGCGGGTGCACAATCGGGAAATCGCCAATTTCCGGGGGCTTGCCAACGTCATGCCCCAATTCACCTCCTTTGTAATGATTGCATTTTTTGCCTCACTGGGCTTGCCGGGTTTTTCGGCTTTCATGGCCGAAGCCTTTAGTCTCATCGGCGCTTTTATATCGCAAGAGGTGAATGGCATACTGCCTCGATGGATGGCCGTGGGCGGTGCATTCGGCATTTTACTGAGTGCAGCATACTTCTTATGGACCCTGCAACGGATGTTTTTCGGCCAAGTCCGGCTCAGAGGTGGTGACGACTGGCTGGAACGGCTTAAAGATGTAAGCCTGAGGGAAAAGGTAGCCCTGGTTCCACTGGCTGCTTTGGCACTGCTCCTGGGCATATTCCCCTCCCTCGCTTTTGATAAAATGAATGCTTCAATACTAGTTTTCATCAAACTCGTATCCAGCTCATGAATGACTTCCTGCCTCATATCACCGCTTCTATAGATGACACACTGGCTAGCCTTGTTTATTTTTATCCGGAATTGTGGCTGACAGCGGGCTTTCTGCTGGTGATCATTTCAGATTTATTTCTGTCATCCAGGTATGGTCAATTGACTTTTTGGCTGAGCCTGCTGGTGATCGCCGGGGAGGCGGTGATTTGTTTTGGGATGTTAGGTTCACCGCCGGTCTCTTTATTCGGCGGTATGATCGTACTGGATAAACTCGCCCAGCTGATCAAGATATTATTATGTTTTGTGAGCTTGATCTTCGTTTTTTTTGTACGGTACAATAAAGCCCTGCAAGAAGGTAAAAAGGGCATCAGCGACCTGTTCAGCATCTTGCTTGCTGTACAACTCGGGATGAATCTGATGGTCATGTCGGGTAATTTGTTGATGGTTTATCTTTCTATTGAGATGGTTTCCGTGGGATCATATCTCATGACGGGATATCTGGCCAAAGATGCTAAACAAAGTGAGGCCTCCCTGAAATACGCTCTTTTTGGTGGCACCTGCTCCGCTATAATGCTCTACGGGATGTCTTTAATTTATGCATTTACGGGAAGTCTGGATCTGTATGGGGCAGCTTTGGTGGCTGGTTTGCAGCAGGTTCCGGCGTTTGTATCCGGATTAGCAATTCTAATGGTAATGGCGGGGATTGCCTTTAAACTGGCTTTAGTGCCATTTCATTTCTGGTCGCCGGACGTTTACGAGGGCGCCCCTACACCGGTGACTGCTTTTCTTTCCACTGGCCCTAAAATTGCGGGCTTCGCCTTACTCATTCGGTTTATTTCAGGCGTTCAGACTGTTGACTTAACAGACTCCTTACTTAGCCTCAATACCGTATTGGCGGTAATGGGCATAGGCAGCATGATCATCGGTAATTTTGCGGCTATATGGCAAAATAATGTCAAGCGGATGCTTGCCTATTCTTCGATCGGTCATACGGGCTTCATGCTGATGGCAGTTTTTATTCTCTCCGACAGCGGCATCAAAGCCTTGCTATTTTATTTATGCATATATGCGATCATGAATATGGCAGTATTTATGATTGCAGATGAAATAGAGGAACGATCCGGGAGGAAAACGAATGATGGCTACAGAGGATTGGGAAAAAAGATGCCTCTTTTAATGACGGCCATGGTGGTAGTATTGATCTCGCTTACCGGCCTGCCACCCACGGTAGGTTTCACCGCGAAATTTTTAGTTTTTTCGGCAGCATTAAACTCATATAATCTATCGGGCTCGGTGGCGTTGATGATACTTATTATTACAGGAGTTCTTAGTACGCTGGTCTCCCTGTTCTATTATTTTAAAATCCCTTTAAATGCCTTCCTGAGAGAGGATGCTGAAAATATCCCCTTGCGACCACCTGGTCCTAAAACGTATATGGGCGTTTTTCTGGCCTTCCTTCTTCTTATTTTGATCATTTTTCCTTCAATAATCGAGCAGTTTTTATAGGTGCAGTGTTTTATTTTTAAAAATAATCACATCGATTCCCTTAGCTTCTTACTTAATAAATATTTATTTTTGCATCCTCAGACCCAATTATTAGCGAGCAGATCAAACATGAGTGCGGTATCGCACTTATCCGTCTATTAAAACCCTTATCTTATTACCAACAAAAATACGGTACAGCACTATATGGGCTGAATAAGCTGTATTTATTAATGGAAAAACAGCATAATCGCGGGCAAGACGGGGCAGGTATCGCCACCATTAAGCTGGACGTGAAGCCGGGCAAGCGATATATCAGCAGGTATCGGGCGATGGGAGCAAATGCCGTTGCTGAAATATTCGAGTACGTGCAGAATAAATTTGCCGATATACAGAAAGAGAATCCGGAACTATTACAGGATGCCGACTGGCTGAAAGAAAATGTAAGTTTTACAGGAGAGGTGCTGATGGGGCATCTCCGTTATGGCACTCATGGTAAGAACAGTATTGAAAGTTGCCATCCTTTCCTGCGCCAGAATAACTGGATGTCGAGGAACCTGGTTATTCGTGGGAACTTCAATATGACCAATGTGGAAGAATTGCTGGAGCAATTGTGTGAGTTGGGGGAGCATCCTAAGGAAAGAACAGACACCGTG
>CAZFQV010000307.1:0-3398 GCA_964521175.1 uncultured Sphingobacterium sp. | reverse complement strand
TTGATATCTTGGTGGGAACCCAGATGGTGGCCAAGGGACTGGACTTTGCCAATGTCACCACGATCGGCATTATCAGTGCCGACGGTATGCTTAGTTTTCCTGACTTTCGGGCCTTTGAGAGAAGCTTTCAAATGTTATCGCAGGTGTCCGGGCGTGCCGGGAGAAGAACCAGGCAAGGAAAGGTTATCATCCAGGCCTACGATACCGGACATCGGGTGATTAGTCAGGTAGTCCGGAATGATTATGAGGAAATGTTTGATACCGAAATTCTCGATCGGAGAAACTTTCATTATCCGCCCTTATACCGGCAGATTCAGCTGGATGTAAAACATAAAGACCTGTCAAAGCTTACGGATATCGCATTTTCGCTGGCAAAGATACTTAGAGCCCAGTTCGGTGATCGGGTATTGGGGCCGGAACCACCCTTGGTGAGCAGAGTTCGGACCTACTACATACAAACCATTATCCTGAAAATTGAGAAGGAGAATATCTCCTTAATGAAAATAAAGGCTGCTCTGCGCGAGATACTTACGAAGTTCGACGCGGATTCGCAGAACAAGGGAGCTTACGTTCAGATAGATGTTGATCCATATTGATATTAGCACTGTTGGAACCTTGGAAATTTCTTTATTTTTGACCCTGCATGGCACATAAATTAGTCGATAATTACCGTGAAAAGGGAGCCCGTAAGAAGCTGGTAGAAAAGCTAAGGGAAAGAGGGATTGATGATGAGAAGGTGTTACGGGCAATCGGCAAAGTTCCCAGACATTATTTTTTTGATGAGACATTCTGGGAGCAGGCTTATAAGGATATTGCGTTTCCCATTGGCGATGGTCAAACGATATCTCAGCCCTATACTGTGGCCTATCAGACCGAGCTCCTCCATGTCAAAAAAGGAGATAAGGTGCTTGAAATTGGCACAGGATCTGGCTATCAAACCTGCATATTGCTTGAGCTGGGAGCAAAGGTCTATACCATCGAACGGCAGGAGAAGCTATATAACCGTACGCGTCAAGTATTGCCACATATGGGCTATCATGCAGAATTCTTTTTTGGCGATGGGTCAAAAGGTATCGAAGCACATGCTCCATATGACCAGATTATTGTCACCGCCGGTGCTCCTCTGGTGCCAGAGGTTTTATTGAAGCAGCTTAGAATAGGAGGAATTTTGGTTATCCCGGTAGGGGATGAGAAATCGCAGAAAATGGTGACGGTACTACGAGTGGGAGAGCAAGATTATGAAAAATTCGTACTCGATACATTTAGATTTGTGCCTCTGGTGGGCGAGCAGGCCTGGTGATAGGCATTGACGGATCAGCCGTAAAATGGGTCTGTAAAATAGACGATAGGTCATTGAACTATATTCCGGTTTCCTTATTCCCTTACGGGTTATTACCCTACCGTTTCATGGCCCGGCCCATCTCCACTTTGGCATCCCTGTCTTTCAGCGTTTCTCGCTTGTCGTAAAGTTTCTTGCCTTGGGCAAGCCCGATTTCCAACTTTGCAAGACCTCTTTCATTGGTAAATATCTTTAAGGGGACGATAGTGAACCCTTTCTCCTCAGTTTTGGTTTTAAGTTTAGCCAGCTCCTTCTTATTAAGCAGCAAAATTCTGTCGCGCTTCGCTTCATGATTGTAAAACGATCCATGGGAATATTCTGCGATCTGCATATTCCGTACGTGTAGGTTGCCGTCAATGAAAGTACAAAATCCGTCGTTTATATCGGCTTTCCCTTCACGGATCGACTTGATCTCGGTACCCAAAAGCTTGATCCCTGCTGTGTAGGTTTCCAGAATATGGTACTCAAAGTAGGCCCTTTTATTTTTAATGTTTACCGCGCTGCTCATAATAAGGACAAATATCAGAAAGAAATACGAGACCATCATTGTTCTACTTTGCAATTCACGTTTTTAATTTTAGATTTGTCTAAATTTAATTTTAAGTATAGCTAATTATTTATTTAGTTATGCTTTATCCACAGCTAATGAGAGTACTCAATATTTTCCTCCTTTTAACAGTTTGCTCATTAAGTGCAGCGGCCCAGACGGGATCGGTGCGGGGAACAGTTGGTTCATCGGGCAGCCTTTCCTTTGCCAATGTGGTCATTATGGATTCTCGTTTTGGAACTTCAACGGACTCTGCCGGTCGATACGTGATTGACAAACTGCCGGCAGGAGGGTATACGATTCGGGCATCAGCAACCGGCTACATACCCCAGCTTAAGGATATCATCGTCGAGGAGGGCATAGCTCTGACGATGAATTTCATTCTTTTTCCTGCAGACGATTCAGCAATTGCTGAAGTGGTTGTTACAGGCACGATGAAGGAGGTCAGCCGGCTGGCGAGTCCAGTGGCCGTAGAGGTCTATAGCCCCGCCTTTTTCAAGAAGAACCCGACTCCCTCGATCTTTGATGCGCTGCAGAATGTGAACGGCGTGCGGCCGCAGTTGAATTGTAACCTATGTAATACCGGCGATATCCATATCAACGGACTGGAAGGGCCCTATACTATGATATTGATTGATGGGATGCCGATTGTCAGTGGACTTTCATCCGTATATGGATTGTCGGGTATACCCAATTCTCTGATTGAACGAGTGGAGATTGTTAAGGGCCCGGCTTCTTCTCTTTATGGATCTGAGGCGGTCGGGGGGCTGATCAATATTATCACGCGGAAGCCGCAGAATGCGCCGGCCTTCTCAGTGGATATGTTTACCACTTCCTGGGGAGAGCTGAATACCGATGTCGGCTTTAAATTCAATGCGGGAAGCAAGGCTGAAGTGCTGAGTGGAATCAATTATTTTAAATATGGTAACCGAATTGATAAGAATGGGGACAATTTCACGGATGTAACCTTACAGGACAGAATATCTTTATTCCAGAAATGGAGTTTCAATCGAAAGAATAGAAGCCAGTTTAGTCTGGCCGCACGATATAATTATGAAGACCGTTGGGGGGGAGATATCCGATGGGACCCTTCTTTCAGAGGTGGTGAAGATCGCTATGGAGAAAGTATTTATACCAACCGTTGGGAATTATTAGGGAGCTATCAGCTACCCATGGAGGAGCCGGTGACGCTGGCTTTTTCTTTAAATGATCACGATCAGAATTCGGTTTACGGAAGTACGATCTATGCTGCCCGGCAGAAGATTGCTTATGGGCAGCTTAGCTGGGATAAAACGATAAAGGATCATGATCTTTTGCTGGGGACTGCATTGCGCTACACCTACCATGATGATAATACCCCTGCTACGGCGTCATTGAACGGATTTAACCAGGCAGAAAAAACCTGGCTGCCGGGTGTTTTTATTCAGGATGAGATCACTCTTTCGGAGCAGCATACCCTCCTTATGGGTATGCGATATGACTATAACTCCGTTCATGGGAATATCCTTACCC
>CAZFQV010000306.1:0-3403 GCA_964521175.1 uncultured Sphingobacterium sp. | reverse complement strand
GAAATAATACAATGTATTTTAATAAAAAAAAATAACACTTTCTTCAGTAAAAAGAAACAATCAAAAAAAAAACAAAAAAAAAAAAAAGAAAAAATAAAAAGTAATCCGCTCATATGCGATATAGAAACCGGGATGTGTGAAACGTCTGAGGGAAACACAGATTTTGTTTCTAAAAGCAGTATGCAATCAACCAGCAAAACTGTCAAACTAATTTATTTTACAGATCCTATTTGCTCGTCGTGCTGGGGTATAGAGCCTCAATTGCGCAAGCTTAAATTAGAGTATGGTGAAGCCATTGATATAGATTACAGAATGGGTGGGTTACTGCCCGACTGGACCTACAATAGCGGAGGTATCGGAAAGCCGTCAGATGTAGCCACGCATTGGGATGAAGTGAGTGTGCATTACGATATGCCGATTGACGGGGATGTTTGGCTGGAAGACCCTTTGGAATCTTCTTATCCGCCGTCCATTGCGTTCAAAGCCGCACAGATGCAGGATCAGGAAAAAGCAATTCTCTTTCTTCGGGAAATCCGAGAGATGGTTTTTCTGCAAAAGAAAAACATTGCCAGGTGGGAGCACCTGGCAAGTGCTGCTAAAAAGGCCGGACTTGATGCGGAGCAATTGAAAACTGATTCCGGGGGTAGGGCAGAAGTCTTATTTCTAGAGGATTTGAAATTAGGAAAAGAGCTAGGCGTAAGAGGATTTCCAACTATTTTCTTTCTGGACGAAGCGGGAAATAAAGAAATCGTTTATGGGGTAAGACCCTTTGCTTTTTACGAAATGGCCATACTGAAACTAAATCCTGATGCGTCAAAAAGAGAATACAGTAAAAATTGGGAAACGCTATTCTCAAAATATGCTACACTCACTGCGAAGGAGTTTTCAGAACTTTCAGGGACTCCGCGAAGCGAAAGTGAAAGCCAATTAAATGAGCTGGCGGACACAGGGAGGTTGAAAAAATATACCACCAAAAACGGGTCTGTCTGGACAACGAATACAGAGGATCGCTAAATATCGGGATATGACAGAAATACAGCAGAAACAGAATTTCAAAAATAATAAAGAAAAATGGCAAAGAATATCATGGCAATCGCAATAATAATAACAATATTTCTCAGCTCTTGCAATGAAACGCCAAGACAGGAGAGTCCAGAAACGACAGCAAGAGAAACCACCGAAAAAGGCAAGGACGACATTGTAAGTACTTCGTCGACCGATAAAGACGGGAAGACATTGCAATTAACCTTTAACAATTCAAACGGGACGGCGACGCTGGATTTTAATGGAGAAACAATTGAAATGCTGGCAGAAAAGGCGGCCTCCGGCATTTGGTATAAAAATGACCATTATGAATTAAGGGGAAAAGGAAACGATATCGAATTGAAAAAAGATGGAAAAATAGTCTTTACACATACGGACGATGTTGTAAGAAAGTCAATGAAGAATAAAGAAGGACAAACTCTTGATATGACGTTTAATAACACAACAAATGAGGCGAGAATTTATTTGAACGGAGGAGATCAGATCGAATTAACCGGCCAAAAGCCAGCCTCAGGAATTTGGTACAAAAACGATGATTATGAATTGAGAGGAAAAGATGACAATGTTGAATTGACCAGAGACGGAAAGACAGTATTTAAGAATTAAAATCGCTACGGACACGGTACAACACTTTGAAAATCTGAAAAGCAGAATTCGAAACATGGATGATTTTGGTTGCTCTGTCTGCTAAAGAAGTAAGTCACGACGCCCTGAATCAAACCTCAAGAGAGTTGACCATAAAAGGTACGGCAGTCTATCGCAACATTTTCCCTGAGGTCATTGCACTAATTAATAGCGACAGATTACCTGTGGAAAAATTGATTACCAGTGTTATCTCACTAGATGAAATCGTAGAAAAGCGTCTTGAAACTTTAGTAAAAGACCCCTTTGAAGTAAAGAAACTGGTTGGCATCAACCGCTGATTAATAAATTATAATATATATTTAATATTAAAACACGAGAAGATGGCTAAATTAAATTCAATTGGACTAGACATTGCAAAGTCTAAAGTCCTTGCAGACAAACTCAATGAACTTTTGGCAGATTATTCAATTTTTTATCAGAACGTCAGAGGATATCATTGGAACATAAAAGGAGATAAATTCTTCGAGTTGCACAATAAATTCCAGGAACTTTACGAAGATTTGTTTATAAAAATTGATGAAGTAGCGGAACGAATTAGGACGCTTGGTCACACCCCCAACCACAAGTTTTCGGTTTATCAAAAATTGGCAAAAATAAAAGAGAGTTCTGAAGTAGCTGATGGCATTCAGGATATGAAGGAAACGCTTGAATCATTCAAAATTATTATCATTCTGCAGCGGGAACTTTTGGACTTATCCGCAGATGCAGAAGACGAAGGCACCAATGCCCTGATGAGCGATTATATCAGTGAACAGGAAAAACTGGTTTGGATGTATTCTGCGTATCTGAAATAAATATTCCGGATACTGCCTTCGGGTCATGTCGTGCGATTGTTGGGAATTGATATAGATGCAGGGCTTAAAAACCGTATTTACAACGCGTCGATCCAACTTATTAAAATTGGTAGAGCGATAAAATAATTTTCATAAATGTCGAATATCAAACTGATAATAGAAGAAAGAGCCGCCAGCATAGGGAAATTCATGGTGGGGCGATTATTACCGTTCAGGCAAAAGAGGATGGTGGGGCCCTTTATTTATATTGATCATATGGGCCCCGTTAAATTAAACGAACGCGAAAATTTTGATGTTTTGCCCCATCCGCACATCGGTCTTTCCACGCTCACATTTTTATTTGAAGGTAGTATTATGCATCGCGATGCTCTTGGTAATGATGTGGAGATAAAGCCCGGTGCAGTAAACTGGATGACCGCAGGGAAAGGAATTGTCCATTCCGAACGAACTCCGGAATACTTGAGACATTCTCAGTTAAATATGCACGGTTTGCAGATTTGGGTAGCATTGCCAAAAGAACTTGAAGAGATGGAACCGGCTTTCTCACATATTGAGGAAAGTCAAATCCCGGGATGGGCAGAGGGTGACTTACAATTTAAACTAATCGCGGGCGAAGCTTTTGGCAGAAAGTCAGCAGTGCCAGTTTTTAGCAAGCTATTTATGCTTGAGATAAGAAGCAAGACAAAGCGGACTATAAATATTGGGGATCAGCTTTACGGCGAATCGGGCTTGTATATTCTCGATGGAGCGATTGAAAGTGAAGGGAATATTTATGGCCCGAAGCAATTGTTAGTTGCATAAGACAGTAAGCTTTGTGAATTGACTATCCGGGAAAATAGCACCATTTACATTTTTGGCGGTGAGGCTTTTCCTGAAGAGCGATTTATTGACTGGAGCTTTGTTTCATCAAGCAAAGAACT
>CAZFQV010000305.1:0-3404 GCA_964521175.1 uncultured Sphingobacterium sp. | reverse complement strand
CATTTAATGGCTTATACTTAAACTAACCTTATAAAAGCGTTACTGTTTTACCATCCGGGCTCTTCTTTATTCAAAAAAGCCCCGACTCCTCGTCTACAATCGGATGATGCCCGGGTTTGCACATTCAAACTTACCGCCTCAGCCAGACTTTCCTCAAGGGACTTGTCCTGGGCGTATGCGATGAGCCGCTTGGTGGAGCGCACCGAATTCCCGGACACCGTATTCGCCAGATTTTCTGCATACCTGCTCACCTTCAGAGCGATATCCGCAGGCTCCGCTATAAAATTGATCAGGCCATATGCCGATGCAGTTTCTGCATCGATCAGCGCACCGCCGAGCAATAACTCCCTGACTCTGCCTTCCCCCAGCTTCCTAACCAGAAAACAGGTGACCAGCGCCGGAATGAACCCAATCTTTACTTCGGTATATCCGAACCGGGCTTCGGGCACCGAGAATACAAAATCACATACCGCTGCCAGTCCGCAACCGCCGGCAATAGCGTGCCCTTCAACTTGCGCAATAACGATCTTTGGAAACGCATAGATGGAGTAAAGCAGGTCCTTAAGCGCAAGGGTATCCGCAAGATCATCCTCTGTCGAATTATTTTGTAGTTGACGTAGATATTCCAGATCGGCGCCGGCGCTGAAAACCTTTCCCGAAGCCTTTAAAACTACTATCTTCACATCATCATCCGCTTTGGCTTTCCTGAAGGCCAGGGTCAGAGATTCTACCAGCTCAGGATTCAGCGCATTTCGCTTTTCCGGCCGATTGATCGTGATATATGCTACCCGCTCTTTTAGCTGATATTGTATAAGTCCGTTCAATGCTCTCTTGCTGAAAATAATAGCACATGCATTTGCACTATTCGTTCACGCTCAAATCAAAAATAAGTCAAAATCTAAAGCTTAACGATATATGCCTGGTTTTTCTTTAATGTATATAAGGGTACACCTGCTTCTCGCGCTTCTGATTCCCAGCGTTGAGCTTTGTAAACAGGATTATTTGCATCAATAATCAGAATATTGAATTCGACTGTTTTAATAAGATCCGGGATTGTGACCTGCGGATTGCCGCTGATCAGCAGTGCATCCACCCGGATGGTACCGCCAAAATCCATTTTATCGAAATTCCTATCCCATCTTAGAATACGGTATCCGGCCAGCCCGTAAAAATTCCCGGAGCTATATGCCATCTCCTTAGCAAAACTTTGCTGCATATCGAAAAATTCTGTCTCTACTGAACCCCTACTCTGCAGGGCTGGTATGACAGAGAAATCCATTAACTTATCGGCAGGCTGGAGGTCGCTTACCACCAGGCTATGCCCATTGTTCAAACTGGCAAAAGCAGTGTGATTCTTTAGATTGAAAAATATAATTTCCTTCCGTTGATAATTCTTAATACTAACATAGGCGGTCGTCAGACAAAAGACAATCAGTATAAAGGAAACAGGAAGCAGTACAGCTTTAACAAGAGAGACTCTCAAAACCAGACCCAGCATCAGCAGGCAAAGCAGCATATATTGGATCTGATCAATCCAGATTCCTCTTATGCTGGACCAGGGCAGGCTTTCAATATAAAACAGTATATCGTTGGTGTAGGAGATCAGATAATAAAGACCCTGGCCCAGGTAGTAAAAGCTGCCGTCAAAGGGACTGATCATCAACAATATTCCAGCATACATCATCAATGCAACGGGCACTACGATCACCAGATTACTCAATAAAAAATAAACCGGGAACTGATGGAAATAATAGATACTTATCGGAAAGGTGGCCAGTTGTGCAGCTAAGGACAAAGCGCAGTATGCCCATACCCAATCTGCAATCCTATTCTCTAAATGCAGACACTGATAAATTTTGGGCTGGAAGTACACCAATCCCGCAACTGCCAGATATGAAAGCTGGAAACCTACATCCATCAGATAAAATGGATTGTAGAGGAGCAGGAAAAATGCAGATACTGCGATAAGATTATAAGTATTCTGATTTCTATTGATGGCTTTCCCGAGGACAATAAAACTTAACATCACCGCCGACCTGCTTGCCGGTGCGGAAAAGCCTGTCAGCATTGCGTAAAACCAAATGGTGGAAATAATCAGTACAGCGCGCAGCAGCCGCATTGCCTGCGTCTTGCTCATAAATTTCATCAGGAAGTTCAGAACCAGGAAGACGATTCCTACATGCATCCCCGAAACCGAGAGTACATGCATCGTTCCGGTGCGTGAATAGGCATTTATGATCTCCCTGCTGAGCTCCGCCCGATACCCCAGTATAAGGGTGGAGGCAAATGCCGCCGCATCCTTATCAGGGATATGCTGATGGAATTTACCGACTAACTTTCTTCTCAGCTCCAGAGCATATGAAATAATACCCTTAACTCTCCCCTTATGCAGCCGGTGCACCTGGTGCTGCTGTAAAAAAGCCTGGTGATAGATCTGCCTATCCGACAGATACGCGCGGTAATTAAACTCTGCGGGATTAAACGGTGGATCGATGCTATCGTACACCGCCGGTATCAACAATACGTCACCATACCTAAATTCAGGCGGATCTTCCGCATCAGCCTGAACTGCAAGAAGGATCTTGCCACTGCGTTTTTCTATTTTCCCGCTGCCGGAATATCTGGAGATCCCGGCCTGGAACCGGACAATCTCATTTGAAATTATGGGTTCAGTGATGATGGTGGCCATGAATACCTGCGCATCAGCAAACCTGAAATGATCTTTATTGAACAGCTGAGATGTCCGCAAGCTGAGATAATATCCTGCTGCCAGAATAATAATATGGAGCACTGCTCCCGGAAACCAACGATAACGATATATATTATACTTTTTATAGCCCAGTAAACTCAGTAACAGGAGCATGGAACTTATCCCGACCAGGGGTAAAGAGCATTCATAAAGTGTGGCGTCACTATAATAATAAGCAGCTAATATACCCAGGATAAGTGGTGCCAGCAGTCGCACAAAAGGTATTTCGCCAGAATAAAACATCAGAACTGAAAGCGAAGCTGCAGCCGAATATCTGAGCGCTGCTTACCTGAAATCTGGTCATTGCCTGAGCCGACAGTCTCCTGATCGATATAATTTAAACTGGCATATCGTAGCCAAAGATCCATTCTCCGGGCAAACGTGTATCGTACATTCATGTAATATCGTATTCCCTTATTCTGGTATGCCGGGATGGAATAACCGTATAACACGTCATTTTCATAAGCATAGATCCGGGAATTAAAGCCAGAGGTATCAAAAATCGCGAAACGGATATTGCCTGAAAATGCAGATCCCAAAGGATTATAGATCAGATCCTCATAACAAAGAAAACCATGCTCTGGATTTGCCATTTCTTTCCTATAGATGGCCATCTCTGCCCGATTTCTCCAGGTAAAGTCTTTGCCGAGCGTAT
>CAZFQV010000304.1:0-3404 GCA_964521175.1 uncultured Sphingobacterium sp. | reverse complement strand
TAGAGCAAAGGACTGAAAATCCTTGTGTCGCTGGTTCGATTCCAGCTGGTACCACCGAAAAGCCTCAGAGAAATCTGGGGCTTTTTCGATTGTATCTCCACCCAGCGCGCTTATGCTTCTCTACTTCCACCTTTAATTTTCCAATCTTTTCCATATTAAGTTCTGAAGAAAAAATATAAACTGCATTTAAAAATCATATCTCCTTGAGATAAGCGACTTATTTACTATTTTTATTTCTTCGGGCAAAAAAAATACAGCCTGTATTTTATAGTCAGGTCAAATTTTGAATTCCCAAATCGTGCTGAATGCCCGCTCGGAACCTAAAATTAAAAAAATAATATGAAACGTAGAGATGCTATCAAAGGGCTAACTGCTCTGCCGATTACGGCAGGGATGTTACAGTCTTTTGCTTATGAAACAGAAGAAGCCGGAATGTTAAAAATGCCGCGGGTAGAGCCGGCGGTTTTACCCGGACCGCTTAAACCCGGCCCTCAGATTTATCAATCCATTGGTGTTGAGCCGGTTATCAACGGAAGAGGAACCTTAACGATGATCGGCGGCTCTGTAGAGCTTCCAGAGGTACGTGAAGCGATGGAATATGCGGCACGGTACAATGTGCAGTTAGACGAATTATCTCAGGCAGTAGGGACCAGGCTTGCAGAAATTACCGGTGCTGAATGGGGAATGGTTTCTTCGGGCTGTGCGGCCGGCCTTAAGCTGGTAGCTCTGGCCTGCCTTACTGGTGGTAACCCCGAAAAACTTATCCGTATTCCTGATCTCAACGGTTTTGAAAAAACGGAAGTCATTATTCCGAAACCCATGCGCAATTATTATGATCACGGAATACGCAACACCGGTATGAAGGTGATTATGCCTGAAACTCTGGAAGAACTAGAAGCAGCCATTAATCCGCGGACAGCGATGATCTATCTGTTTGTGGAACGGGCACCCTTTAGTGTGGCCAGTGTTGCTAAAATCGCTAAGCCTAAAGGCGTTCCGATCCTCGTGGATGCTGCCGCTGAGAAGCTTACCTTCCCGAACGTACATCTGCAAAACGGTGCGGATGTAGTAGGTTATAGCGGAGGAAAGATAATCAGAGGTCCGCAATGCGCAGGCTTAATGCTGGGAAGAAAAGACCTGCTACAGGCAGCATGGCAGTCGGGCTCTCCTCACCATGGTCCCGGACGTGATAATAAAGTGGGACGTGAAGAACACATCGGGATGCTTGCCGCTGTGGAAGCATGGGCGGTGCGTGATCAGGATGCGGAAAGAAGAATGCATATCTCCTGGGGAGAAAGTATTGTAAAAAGGGTTTCCCAGGTTCGGGGAGTAACCGGCGAGATCAGTCAGTCGCCTGCCAGCCAGTTGAATAATGCCAATACCCGCGTTACTATTTCCTGGGATCCAAAAAAACTAAATGTTACCGGCGCGGAAATAGCAGACGAGCTCGGCCAAACCGCACCCAGGATAGCCCTGAGTGGGGGAAGGAGGACCATGCCCGGAGCCCCCAATACGGAACCTGAAACTACTTCAATCTCAGTTAACGTATCCATGATGACCTCTGATCAGATAAAGGTTGTTGGCGATAGAATTTTTGAGGTGCTTTCGAAAAAACGCGACTCTAAGCCTCAGGTCGAAATGAAAGCGCCTATTACAAACCTCACCGGCAGATGGGATGTCACCGTTCAATTTTTTGTCGGCAAAAGCGAGCATCAGTTCTTTATAGAAAAGCAGGATGGAAACTGGGTGCAGGGAACACATAAAGGTGATTTTAACAGCAGGGAAATGGTCGGCTATATAGACGGTAACCAAATTAGATTCAATAGTGTCTACAGTATTCCGGGCGATAACCTCAATTATACGTTTTATGGCACAGCCTCAGAGGATACCATGACGGGCGACATCCACATGGGAGAATACCTGATGTCTAAGTTTACAGCAAAACGATATAGTTATCCAGACGCTCGCCGGGACGTGGTTATTCCAAAAGGCCCGCCTTTCGGAAACTAAGGCAAGAACGATATATTGTTTTAATCGAGGCATAGCGATCAGGTGAGAAGATATTCAGCTGATCGCTTTTTATTTATCAGATCCCTCCGATTCACTAAAAGAATTTAAGTGTATCATTTCTACAATAAATGGCTATCTTAGGAAGATAGCTTTTAAGAGCTCAGGAGAAACCACCAGCGCTTACATACTTTACCTTAATACTAAACTTTTCAAAATTACATATAAATGGAAACACAGATTATAATCATCGCAGGCCTCATTATAGTATTATTCTTTATGGGCGTTAAGATCGTGAGACCAACGCACCGGGGATTGATCGAAAGGCTGGGAAAATATAACAAATTCGCAAACCCCGGGTTTCATTGGATTATTCCTTTTATAGATAAGATGTATATCGTTAACATTACCGAGCAGATGATAGACGCCCAGCCTCAGGAAATCATCACGAATGATAACCTGAACGCCAGTGTGGACGCGCAAGTTTACTTCCGGGTATTAGAAACAGAGGAGAATGTAAAGAGTTCCCTCTACAACGTAAATAACTACAGACTCCAGATTGTTAACCTGGCTCGTACCACCTTGAGGAATATCATCGGCACACTTACGCTGAGATCTGCGAATAGCGAGCGCGGCAAAATCAACGCTGAATTGCATAATACCCTGAAGAACGAAACTTCAAGCTGGGGCATTGTCATTGTTCGCACCGAGCTGAAGGAGATCGACCCGCCGAGTGATGTGCAGGAGACCATGAATAAAGTGGTGAAAGCAGAAAATGAGAAAATTGCAGCTATTGACTACGCCACAGCAACTGAAACGGTAGCAGATGGTGTGAAAAGAGCGAAAATAAAGGAGGCGGAAGGATCTAAGCGAGCCAAAATATTACATGCAGAAGGTGAAGCGGAGGCTATTAAGCTGGTCAATGAGGCCGCAGACCAATACTTTACCGGTAATGCGCAGTTATTGAGAAAGCTGGAAACTCTTGAAAATTCCCTTCAGTCGAATGCGAAGATCGTGATTCCGACAGGATCTGAATTGGTGAATATAATTGGCGAAATGGCTGGGGTGCTGCCGGTAGATCTGAAGAAAGATAAAGACCGTAAAAACTCTTCTTCATCGAAATCTGATTGATTTTAATTTGGTACTGGCTTAAGCGTTTAGCTTAATCACAGTCACCATCGGGGGTGCACGATGGCCCTTCGGCTATTTCAAGCTCATTTGCAGGATTTTCCTTTCTCCATTCACTAAAGGAACGGGTCAAAATCTGTTCAAAGGCACTACTTTCCTGTGCACCGGAAATAGCGTATTTGCGGTCAAATACAAAAAACGGCACGCCCCTCACCCCGACCTGCCCGGCTTCATAAATATCATATCTTACCTCTTCGCCATATTTGCCG
>CAZFQV010000303.1:0-3409 GCA_964521175.1 uncultured Sphingobacterium sp. | reverse complement strand
GCGATGTAGCAGTTACGAATACATCACAGCTCATCCAGGGGAAACTTGCCGGTGTTCAGGATATAAATAACAGTGGTACTCCAGGGGCTGGAACGCAAATCGTAGTCAGAGGTACCGGATCATTTACAACCGCATCACCACTCTACGTTATCGATGGTATCCAGAGCGATGCCAGCACATTTAACTCCCTGAGCCCATTCGATATACAAGACATCAGCGTTTTAAAGGATGCATCTTCTGTGGCAATATATGGCTCGCAAGGAGCTAATGGCGTAGTCATAATTACGACCAGACGGCCAAAAAATGGCAGTCCCCGAATTGCTTATAATGGATATTTAGGCTTTTCGAACCCTTGGAAACAGTTTGACATGCTTGATGCCGCACAATATACAGACCTGGTAAAGGATTGGTATACGAATTACGGTCAACCCTTACCCCCAAGACTGGCTACAGCCGACGCATTGGTTACCCGCACCGACTGGCAGGATGAAATGTTTAAGACCGCCTTAGTTAATGAGCATCACGTAAATATTGGTGGTGGTACGGAAAATGTAAATTACAGCCTCTCGGTGGGATATACTAAACAGGAAAGCCAAGTAGTGGATCTTGACTACCAACGGGCAAATATTCGGTTAAACCTGGAAGAAAAAATAGGCAAAAGGATTAAACTGGGTCAGCAGCTAAACATTAGGCATCAGGTGTCGAACGGAGTCACAGCAAGCGTGCTTAACGGCCTGCGTATGCCGCCATACATTCCTGTTTATGACCCCTCTAATTTATTAGGCGGTTTTGGTATCGTAACGAGCGCGTTAGATGGAAATGATACTCAAAATCCACTCATCCAACCTTCGCTACGCGATGTAAAGAACAGAAATCTGAATAACTATCTCCAGCTGTTTGGCGAACTTGACATCCTTAAAGGGTTAAAGTTCCGCTCGCAGTTAGGGGCTGCCTATAATTTTGGGCAGAATTATAACTACAATCCGACTTATGCCGGGAATCAGCTGGTGACCCAAAACCAAGTATCAGAAGGATATAATTATGGTCTGAGTTACATTCTGGAAAACTATTTCACCTACAACACATTAATCAAAAAGCACAACATCAATGTAACTGCGGGAAATTCCTACCGTGACGGGGGCGTTAGCCGATCTATCAATGTAGTAGGAAATAACTTTGCCAATGATGAAATTCATCAGGTCGGTGTGGCGAAAACAGTTAATTTCAGCAACGGTAGTGCAAACTCCGGAGCAAGATTTATCGCATATTTCGCAAGGTTAAATTATACATATAATGATAAATATATCCTGACTCTTACCGGCAGACGTGATGCAACATCATTATTCAGCAAGGCAAATCGTGTTGGCTATTTCCCTTCCGTAGGTTTAGGATGGAGACTCTCCGAAGAAGGATTCATGAAGGATATTGATTTTATTACGGATCTGAAACTTCGCGGAAGCTGGGGTAAAACAGGTAACTCCAATATCGATGGCTTCACCTATCAATCGAATGTATGGACCGGACGAGGTAACAGCGTTGTTTACCCGCTGGGGCCATCTGAAGCCCTGGTAAATGGCGCGACCGTTGCCGTTCCTTCCACCCCTAATCTGAAATGGGAAGCCACAACCACAATGGATTTGGGTATTGACGCATCATTCCTCCAAGGAAAGATAAATTTCAGCGCGGGTTATTATAATCGTAAAAACGACGACCTTTTGGTAAATGTGCCCGTTGCATTATCTACCGGTTACGGTGGGGTGAGTGGTGCCAGCAGCAGTCAACTAATTAATGCTGCATCCGCTTTCAATCGCGGTTTTGAACTATCCGTTGGCTTCAATAACAAAGTTGGGGATTTAACCTATGGCTTAAACCTCAATGGAGCCTATAATAAAAATGAAGTAACGTCTTTGGGGACACAAGGAGCGGTACCTATCATTAGCGGCTCATTCTATTCTGTTCCTTCTATGACGCGTACCGAGGTTGGTCAACCAATTGGTTCCTTCTACGGTTATGTTTACGATCACGTGGCAATTGATGCAGCTGATGTTGAAAAATACAACCAATCCGCACGCGCGAAAACCGGTGATCCGGCTGCAGAATACCAATCAGGTTTACTTCCTGGTGACCGTATATTTAAAGACGTAAATGGTGATGGCATCGTAGATGCTTCAGATCAAACTTTTCTTGGCAGTCCGGTTCCAAAATGGAACTATGGTTTAAACTTAAGCATGGCCTACAAAAACTTTGATTTTATGGCATCCTTGCAGGGAGTAGCAGGAGTAGATATCATCAATGGCATGAAATATTATCTGGAAGGTGTTGCTCTCCCGTTTAATACTAAAACAACCGTTTTAAACCGCTGGCAGAAACCAGGCGATATTACTGATATCGCGCGAGCCGGACAAAACTATGGTACGGCAGCTAACCTCAGAGCGTCCTCTTGGTTTGTAGAAAACGGCGCTTTTGCCCGTGTCCGAAACGTGACCCTCGGCTATACTATCCCTCAAAGTAAAATTGGCTCTATGACTTCCAATACACTGTCAAATTTGAGAATCTATTTTACTGCACAAAACCTATTCACCTTCACTAAATATTCAGGTTATGATCCTGAAGTGAGCGGAAACAGCTTCATTTTTGCCAGAGGAATCGATACCGGCGCTGTACCTCAACCCAGAACGCTGTTACTTGGGTTACAGGTAGGATTCTAACAAGTGGACGTTTAACGAATTTAAGGTATTAAAAATACAATCATCATGAAAAAGAAGATCGGAATTTCACTCATAATACTACTTATATTCTCGCTGGGATGTAAGGAGGAACGGCTGGACGTAAAGAATGAAAATACGTACACAGACGAATCATATTTTAAAACACAAGTACAGTTTAATGAAGCGATTATTGCTACTTATGCGGTATTTAGTCACACCGGGATGATGGCTCGAGAATGGTATTTCATTTTCGACCTGCTAGCAAACGATGCTGAGAGAGCGTCTCCATTAGTCGGTACAGAGCTGCAGTTGACAGACTACAGTTTTACAAATAACAACGAAGACATAGTTGGCCTGTGGGGCTCGCTTTACAGAATGATTTTCAGAGCTAATCTAGCGTTAAAAGTTATAGATACCTGGACACCTTCATCTCCAGCACAAGAGCTATTAAAAAAACAATATATAGCTGAGGCTCACTGGATGCGCGGTTTCGCCTATTTCAATCTCGTTACAAACTGGGGAAGGGTTCCCGTAAAGTTAACCTATGAAGACTCCCAGGTTAACTCTACTCCTCGTTCATCAGTTGCCGACGTGTGGAAACTAGTTGAAAGTGAATTTACATTGGCCATTCCGGATTTACCTGTTGTTTATCCAACTTCTGATAAAGGTCGTGTAACTAAAGGAGCAGCCATTGCAATGCT
>CAZFQV010000302.1:0-3417 GCA_964521175.1 uncultured Sphingobacterium sp. | reverse complement strand
CTTTACAATGCCCGTATTGATAAAATTATTAGTGTTATCATACAATATAGCCGCTTTTGGGAAATCGATCCAGGAATTATTGTACAGGTAGCTCCAGATTACTGGTGCCGACTCTTTTGTCGTATCCGTAAAATTTTGGTCTTTAAGCTGGAATAAGAGATTTAAGTCTTGTTGTATTTGAAGATCCCGGATACCGATATAAAGGTTATTATCATATTCAAAGTCGGGTATAAATTGGTATGGCTGTTTGTCGCTTTCCGGATAGACAGCATCATAACCAAATGGGTATTGATGAATAATCTTTAATGCAGAATCTTCATTATTAAATGTTTTCACTAAAATCTCTGAGTGCTCAAGTGTATAATCGATCGTGATGGATTTTACCACCGGCACATTAGGCACATTCGGCAGGGGCCATTTTTTTACAAACCTGCCAGAATTGTGCATCACTGTTTCTGATAGAAGTTGCGGATAGACCCGTGAGCCAAATGCCTCGGCTGGCGATGAGAATTCGAGACGTATTGCTCCTTCGGTAAAATTCGGATCTGCCAATAGCTCTTCTCTATTTAGCAGAGGACGGTTAGGCAGCTCGAGCTTCTTGATATCGATATTATTAATCTCCGTGGTGTCACTTAACGTTTCAGCCCCAAAGTCTTCTCTTGTCATCTCAAAGAGCTTAAATTCCTGACGTTTAGGGAAGGGAGGTTTAAATTTGCCTTGAGAAAGTGCACTTAGCTTAATCTTGAAAGAATCGTTTGTCAAGTTGACATTATATTCTTTGTAATAATCAGTCCATCCACCTGCATTCTTGGGTAGGTCGATCCATTCTATTTTTACACAAAAGTCTCTGGTAAACCTGTTGAAAATATTGGTATTCTTAATGTCGAGGTATGAGCCTATACCAGGCTGGGGCCCGAAGGGATGGAAAGGGTTGTCAGGACTAAGATTACCAATGTTGTTTTGCAATTTAATTTCTCTGCTGCCATTTACATCCGCCTTGATTGTTACCCTCTCCAGCGTCAGCTTTCTAAAAAAAGAAAAGGCATTATGGGTAGAATAGTTGTTTAAGAGGATTTTTACTATGGGCCATTCTACATCATAATTCTCTCCGTGAACTTCAGGTAAGTATATGTCAAATGCCGTATCAACCGGAGAAAGGTCGAATTTAATCTCGATACTATTATCGGGCATATTGATCTTCACGGTGTACCTTTTCACCTCCTCCCAGCTATGGGAAGTAGTGAAGTGGATTACAAAGGCATCGGAGAGCAGTTCGTAACTGATAGTCTGCAGCAGCTTTCCGGTAACTTTCGCAAAATTCTTAAAATACTGTAAAAGATGGATAAATGATACCGATTCAAAGTAAAGCGTAATTGAGATAGTCCTCTGGCCTTCGGTAAGATAGAGAACGGGTGATGCTAATAGAATACCGATATCCGTATCTTCCATGGTGCGATCCTCATCCGATAGTTCAAACTGGCTTTCACCTAATATGGGCCAGGACTTAAGTGAGGCCTGAGCCCTGGAAAAATCGCCCGGTTGTATATTTTTATGGGATGCCTTATAGAGCTCTGTCTCGTTTACGTCATGATCTTCCAGGCTGGGTGACAAGACCTGGGTATGTTCATCAAGAAAAACCGTTTTTAACTCCGTAACTTTTGCACGAGAGACCATCAGATCTTCATTAATTGCGTAAGAAAATGTATTATTCTCTACCTCTGCTAGCAGTTCCTCACCCATTTTCAGATCAATGCGATCTGCACTAGTGGTGTCAAAAACGATATGTACAGAGTCGGGCAAGGCGTTCCTAGGTCGTAGTCCGAGTACTTCTTTATAATAGAAGTCGAGATGACTGGTAGTGAGACTGTTCAGTTTATCTTGTAAATATTCGAATAAGTGCAGGAAGGTAATACACAAAGCCAGATGGGGATGAAATTCGTGCTTTGAGATATCATGATCCTTGAAATAGAAAGCCGTCACCGTCAGGAAGTTGTTGTACTTTGTTCTTAAACTGGCAAATGCCTTCTTTATCTCGGGCAGGCCGAGCAGGATCCGTTGCTTCGTCTCAACTCCTTTTCCAAAAATCAGATTTAACGGCTTCTCCTCCGTGAAAGGAAACTCATAATCAGAAAGATCCGTTTTTAAAGTTTCTCCGAATAGTTCTTCTGCCTGTTTCTGATACTCATATAACTGCTTGATCTCCGGGCCAAAGCCATGAATAATTTCAGCAAGTTCAAGAGCTACCTTATCGTAGGTTATGCCAGCCTTAAGTTTGCCATAGGTCATTAAAAAGGTGGCGATAGCCTCGCCCATATAAGCAAAAAGGTCCTTTAGCCTGAGCAAAGCTTCTTTATCACTAACGGAGGTCTGGATTCGCGACTCCAATTTTTCAAAACGCGCCAGATGACTGGTAAGGTCAAATTCGGTGATCAGGGTGACGAGTATATTGATGTCTGACTTAAAAAAATCCTGCCAGTCACCATCAAGTTCATCGTTTTCGTTATAAAAATTAACCTGACTGGAAAAGTCAGTCATGAATTTTAAGAGATCATTGATCTTACGATCGTCGATTTTTATGTACGTAGGATCAAGAGCTTCGAGCCGCCTTTCATCGCGGGTCATTCCATCCATTAAATCCTGTAACTGATCGCTGGCCATGGTGTTTCAGAACCTATATGGATGAAACATTTGTTCCTTCTAGCAGGTAGAACGGAAATACAATATTATGTCTTGAGTTGGTATTGATCACCTTGAAATTGATCTTGATGACCAGCTGTCCATTCATCGCTTCCATATTCAGTATTTCGGTGTTAATAAAGGTGATCCTGGGTTCGAAATTTAGCAGGGCATGATAGATTAAGTGATCCAGACTTGCAATCAGCGTAGAATCAATGGTTTCAAACACCAGGCGTTTCAAATCGCAGCCAAACTCAGGTTGCATAATACGCTCGCCAGGTGTGGTGCTTAGGATTATCCGGATGCTTTCTTCAATATCTTTAAGGTCCGAAACCATCTGGATTGAATTGTCCACCCGGTTAAAATCAGGTGGAAAGCTCCATCCGGTACCCAAAAACGATTTTACCTCATTCATAATTATCCTCCTATCATTACTGTCGGGCAGCCTACTGCTATAGTCCCCCCGTGTGCAGTATTGTCACCCATTCGTGCCGCGGGTTTCCCCCCAATCATTACAGTAGCTGAACCCTTAATAATTGCATCAGGCGGACCAACGCAAACACAATTATCCCCCATCACTGCAGCTGGCAGTTTGCCTATCAGCACGGTAGGTGCTCCAGGCCCTATTACCGGTCCTCCCACATGAGGAATAGGCGGTAATCCCGGCGTCACCATCGGGCAGGTGTGTAAGTCTGTTAATCTCGCAGCTGGCGGCATATCTAATTAATCATTACAATTGAA
>CAZFQV010000301.1:0-3428 GCA_964521175.1 uncultured Sphingobacterium sp. | reverse complement strand
GACGCAGGCTATACCTTACCGACGCCGATTCAGCAAAAAACCATTATGCCCGCATTGTCAGGACAGGATATTATGGGTATTGCGCAAACCGGGACAGGAAAAACAGCAGCTTTCGTACTTCCCATCCTGATGAAGCTCAAATATGCCCAGGGGAATGATGCAAGGGCATTGATTATTGTCCCTACCCGTGAACTGGCTATGCAGATTGAAGAGAATGTCAGGACATTTGCCAAATATACTGACCTGCGCGCGGTGGTGATTTATGGTGGTTTGGGCCCAAAGACTCAGATTGCAGCGCTCCAGAAAGGTGTAGACATTTTGATTTCCACGCCAGGGCGCTTTCTAGACCTCTACCTTGCCGGTAACATAAACACCCAGAACATAAAGTTCCTGGTAATGGACGAGGCGGATAAGATGATGGACATGGGTTTTATAGGCTCTATCCATCGAATTCTAGAAGTTGTTCCGAGAAAACGACAGAATCTCTTGTTTTCAGCTACGATGAGTGAGCTGGTGCATAAGATCTCCGGCGATTTTCTTAAACATCCGACGGTTATTGAAGTTGCTGCTCAGGCTACTCCGGCCGATACAGTAAGTCAGATTCTTTACCGGGTTCCTAATCTTAAAACCAAGTTAAATCTGCTGCAACACTTGCTAAAAGATACAGAAGACTTTAGCAGGCTGATTGTTTTTTGTAAGACTAAGATCGTGGCAGATAATATTTTTCACTTTTTGCAGCGCAGGTATGGCGAGGATCAGGTTAGGGTTATTCACGCAAACAAGGGACAGAATACCAGAATTAACTCTATTAATGCCTTCAAAGAAGGGGATATTCGTATTCTGGTCGCTACAGACGTAGCCTCCCGGGGCCTGGATGTGAGCAATGTAAGTCACGTAATAAATTTTGATGTCCCGATTATTATTGAAGATTATGTTCACCGGATAGGCCGTACGGGCCGCGCCTTACAAAGCGGCAATGCCATTACCTTCTGTAGTCCGGCCGAAGAGTACTATGTGATGAATATCGAAAAGCTAATTCGTCAGCAGATCCCGGTTGCAGACATCCCGGAGGGTGTATTTATCGATGAAACGCCTTACGAAGAACGTCAGCTTATCGCCAGGGAGATCGATTTGCAAAAAAGACGGGACGACCCCGGTTTTATGGGTGCTTTTCACGAGAAGAAAGCTAAAAATAGTAAAGGTTTAAAGCCAGCGAAAGTTAGCACTCCTAAAACCAACCGGAATAACAAACCGGGTATCGCCAGGAAAAAAAAGAGCATCAAATTCGATGCGGTAAACAAGAAAGATAAGAAGCGATGAATTTGCGACTAACGCCGTTGAATATTATTTCTTCAATCGCCCTGGTGGGTATCGGGTATATCCTCGTCTTTCCTGCGGCCAAGGAGTCATATCAGCCCGGAATCGCGCCTTTAGTTGTTTTGCTGGTTACGAGCCTGATCAGCGACCTGATATTCAGGAGACTGGTGGTAGATCTTAAACGGATTTGGTTAATTGAAATACTATTTATCATCTTTGTCATCGTACTGGTCCTGCTGATCAGGACACAATTCAATTAAGATCAAAATAAATACTTACAATGCATGGGCTCAAAGCTCATTGCTCAAAGCTCAAAGTCCGATGAAGAAAGCAGAAATAAAACTTACGATAGAACTTGATGATAATAGTGTTCCCGAGCATATTCTCTGGGAATCAACGGACTCAACGAATAAGGAAGCTCTACCAGTAAAATCATTGATGCTCGCCTTATGGGATCATCAATATAAAAACTCAATTCGTATCGATCTGTGGACCAAAGATATGCCGATTGATGAAATGAAGCGGTTCTTTTATGAAACGCTTCAAACCATGGGCGACAGCTTCTTGCGTGCTACAGGGGAGGAGGCCATCGTGGGGGATCTTCGCGATTATTGCGCCCATTTTGCCGAAAAGATGGAACTTACCGAAGGCAATAATCCTCAGTCTACTTTAAAAGGATAAATTAGCCGGTGAGCGCAAAGAACTATATAGCCCTCTCCGGAGTGATCCTCGTTATTATCGGGGGAATGTGCCCTATGCTTCGTATCCCAATAATCGGTACCTGGAATTACTGGGCTATTGATACCGTTCTTGCTTCGCTGGTTTACACCTTTGCTGCCATAGCCCTTCTCGCAGCCGTTACCCAAAAACAGGGTCTTCTGCGCTTTTGCGGGTGGGTACTCATGCTGGTATTATTGTTTACTCTTGGCGCAGTTTATTTTAAGGCGAATAATTATTTCGATTTCATCCCCATGAAGAAACTGGCTGCCGCGGCGAGTAGGATGATCCGTTTTCAATGGATTGGCTGGGGATTGATGTTTGGAGGGACTTTTCTTATTATCCTGTTCTCAGGAGAAAAGAAGCCTTTGGTACAGAGTGCGGATACACCGGATATGGAAGCCGCTAAAAGTTCAGCGGAGTCTCAAGATAATGCGCTATAAATGAAGAAAAGATGAATCTCTTCAGCCAGGTTAGGTTCCTTCTTAGAAAGGAGATCATGCTCGAATGGCGTTCCCGATACGCGCTCAATGGGATTCTATTATATGTGGTATCCACAGTCTTCGTATGCTATCTTTCCTTTCGGGAAATCAATAATCCGCCAACCTGGAATGCTTTGTTCTGGATTATTATGCTTTTCGCGTCGGTAAACGCCATCACTAAGAGTTTTATACAGGAAAGCCCTGCACGACAGATCTATTATTATACGATAGTGGGGCCACAGGCAATAATTATATCCAAGATTATATATAATATTTTGCTGATGCTGCTGCTCTCAGTGATTGCCCTGGGCTTCTATACGCTCGTGTTCAAAAACCTGTTGGGTGATCCTCTGTTCTACCTGATATCGGTTTTGCTGGGAAGCATTAGCTTTGCCTCAGTATTCACGATGATATCGGGCATTGCATCCAAAGCCGGTAATGGCAGTGCGCTGATGGCCATCCTTAGTTTTCCCGTGATTATTCCTCTGTTGGTTGTGCTGATTAAAATATCTAAAAATGCAATGGATGGGCTCGACCGATCCGTTTCATGGGACGAAATAGGAGTTTTAATCGCTATAAATGTAATCGTGATTACCACATCTTTATTGTTATTTCCTTACATTTGGCGAGATTAATTTTCTGATTATGTTTAAAAGCTGGTGGAAAATATTGGCCGTAGTGCTTGTACTCTTTTCAATTATTGCAGGCTTCTTGTTCCATGTACCTGCTAAACCGATCCTGAACGAATCAATACGCAATATTCATTTTCATGTACCCATGTGGTTTGCGATGATTATGATGTTGCTGATTTCCTTTATTTATAGTATACGCTACCTTAATAAAGGGGATGAGCAGGATGATCTGATGGCAGTTGAAAGCGCCAACGTAGGAATTGTGTTCGGTATCCTGGGC
>CAZFQV010000300.1:2907-3437 GCA_964521175.1 uncultured Sphingobacterium sp. | reverse complement strand
ATCGAATGACAGATAACAGGGATTTTTAATCCCTGATAGAATAATAGGGATCTGTAGAGCGCTTCGCTTAAACTACGGACAGTCAGGTTTATTCAGGAGATGCCGTGTCTGCGCCCGGCAAAATGGTCGCACCTAATAAATTCCGGGTCATTTAACTGTAAACCTGCTTTCCCCCCAGATCATATCATCCTTACTCAGTCCCTGTACCACGATGCGGAAATCACCGGTGATATCGCCGGTCATAAAAGAGAATTCCGCTTCCCCCTGATTGTTAGTGACCAGGCCCGGCCTCCAGAAAAGCGTGGATAAATATTGAGGCTCGGACAGGAGCATCGCTTCTTTGGTCGGGCCGTAAAAATCCCTGGCAAGATAAATTCCAGGCACATTAAAAATGGTGGGGCTTTCTTTGGTATAACAGCCCGTATAAGTAACACCCCTGACACTAAACCAAACCGTGCCCAATCCTTCTCTCAGATCTGTCCTTATTTTGTATTGTTTGCCCGGTATGGGCTGGGTATTCGTACTCCTGC
>CAZFQV010000300.1:0-2897 GCA_964521175.1 uncultured Sphingobacterium sp. | reverse complement strand
CGCACCGGTTTGAGCCTTTGGGGCCTTTTTTGCCATATATGCCGCTGTCTTTATTGCCGTTAACAACTACTTCCGCTAAAGAAACAGACCGCTCAAGCCCCTGCAATGACAGCTCACCGGTGCTCTGAACATTCCCGGCCCGTCCTTTCCTTTGTATCCTGAAGCTTTCCGCGAAACTCCTGCCGGCTTCCAGGTATGGATCCTGGATATGAATGGTATACGGCTGCTTATTCTTTTCATTGACGGACACCAGGGCTTTCCTGCCTTCATTCACCAGGAAATGATCCTCATCGACCGTGAAAGTTCCGTCTGGCCCCGTATCGATGACCTCGAAAACCGAATCCCGCATGACAGTCAGGCTCACCGGCTGCTCTAAAGGCCGTTTTCTAAACCTTACTTTTCCTGCGATACCTGGAGAACTTATGACGACTGTATCTTCCGCCGTACTGCTCATCAGTTCCTGCCACGAGAACCTCCTCCAGCCCCTGACCAGGAAAATATCTTCCAGGTATTCTTTATCTGAAAAGCCTCTTCCTGAAGGGTTCAGCGGCAGATCGCCCAGCCAGTTATCCAGGTAAGTATAACTCTCTATATCCTGCCGCTTGCTGCCTTCTATCCTGTTGTCCTGAACGACTGCAACGGATAGAAGGCCTTTTACCGGATCCCCATTCTTATCGAGAAGTTTAAGCTTAACCTTTACGCTGTCCCTCCTTTTGTATTGAGGATGGTCAGGGACTATTTCCGCGCTTACTTTTTTATCATAATGTGCAAAGAACAGGCGCTCGGCCCGGGGCCTCCCCCGCTCATCCAGTAAAGTCAGTGTCGCTATCCCCTTAGGCAGCGCGGGCAGCACTATTTTAAGCCGGCTGCCCGTGGGGCTGGCTGTGGCCGTAAAAACGCCGAACATTTTATTGTAGTTATGAACCAATATCTTCACCTGTCTTGTTTCCCTGCAGTAGAGATCCACCTGCAGGGAATCTTTCACAACGGCTTCTGCAAGTTTTATCACGATCCCATCTTCAATTGGGTCGGGCAAAACGTAAACGGTATCTTTTTGCAGATAATCATTTGCGGAAACCTTAAGAGTATACCGGCTTCCCCGCTCAGGCTTAAGGCTGAATTTCCCGATACCATAGCTATTCGTAGATATCGTATCAGCTGCCTGCTCATCCCTGTAAAGAACACCTGTTAACTTTACAGGAAGCCCTTCATCTGTTGCGGCCTCCCAGCCAACACGGCTTTTCAGTCCCGCACTAAGGCTGCCGCCTTCGGGGAAAAACCTGACATGGATCTTCCGGCGCGCGACCTCCGGGAGCTTCAGGCTCAGGTATTGGATTTGTTTATTGTACATTACCGAAGTAAGCAATACGGGATCAGGGGTATTTAACTGCTCCGCCGGCACGGTGATCATATAGCTGTTCTCCTGCAGGACGATACCTTGTTTCTTGTGCTGGCCTATATTATAATCCAGGACGGCTTTCTCTTTCGACTTCGTGTCTTCGATCCGGATATCGAGACGCGCTCTTACCATGCCATTCCTGATAACCGTATCGAGCAGGTGTAAACTGGCGTTGAAATCCTGCTGACTTATGCTTTTCAGGGTCAGGGGCTGCGTAAAGGCGATGAGAGGCAAGCCGTCCTGATCAAGCAGGTTAGTAAAAGCCGCTAACTGGTAATTGCCCGGCGGAATGGTATCCGGCAAGGTCAGGCTGCCGAAACTTAACCCGTCCCGCATCAGGTATTTGTCGCGGATCAATAGCTCCCTGTTATCTTCCCTGAATAATACTACTGAGAGTATGGTATTTTTACCGGCATATTTCTCTTCGCTTTTCAAAAGATAGGCGCTGAACCATATCGTTTCGTTATTGGTGTAAAGCGTTTTGTCGGTATGAACGAACAGCCGGTTGTCCGGGTAGCGGCTGGCATACAGATCCAGTTTCTCCATGATGATTTTATCACTTACGGGGGTTTGGGCATTTGCTCCGGTAAATATCAGGGTACAGGTCATTATTGAAAAAATGACCTGCAGGAACCGGCTGGCATAGGATGTGCTTTTATCTAGTTTCATATAAAAATGCGCTGCGGTAAAATTCATTATTTCAATCCTTTTATATTCACCAGACTTTTCATTTGTGTAATGGCAACCTGGTTCAACTGTATTAGTCGTTCATTTTGAGATAAGCCCTCATGGATTAGAACAGCATTGATACTTTCGAGATTAGAAAGCACTACCAATTGTTCGATAGTAGAATGATCTCGTACATTGCCTTCCAAATCGAGGTTGGCTTCGCGCCATTCTTTAGCAGTTAGGCCATAAGCCGCCTTTAACAAGTCGGCTTCATTAGCATAAGTAAAACTTGCCTGCTTCTTGCTAATTGCAGGCGGTATCAGTTTTTCTTTAATGGCGTCGGTATGAATATGGTAATTCACCTTTGCCAAAGTCCGCTGCAAACTCCACTCTAATTTCAGGCGGTTATTTTCATCTTATTTGGGGCGTTGAAATTCCTTGATAAGGTACATTCTGAATCCGGGACTTAACCAGGAACCAAACTCGAATGCAATATCTTTGTGGGCAACAGTGCTACTACCGTATCTCCCCGTCTTAGCAATTATGCCAATAGCATTGGTTTTTCCAATCCATTTTTTAACGGACAAGGTAAACCGGTTCAATCCGGCTTCATTTTTAATTCCCTCGAATTCGGGGGAATTAAAATCGGGGTTATTCAGTTCTTCCCAAATGCCTGTAAATTCTATGGTGTTTTTATTCCGCAGCCATTTTTCAATTAGCACCAGGCCGTCTTCAAAATGCTTGACCATATCTGTGAGGGAGATAAAATCTTCCTTTTCTCTCTGGATAATTGTAATCTCTGTTCCCTGAGCTCTTATTTTTTTCTTTG
>CAZFQV010000299.1:0-3443 GCA_964521175.1 uncultured Sphingobacterium sp. | reverse complement strand
TGACCAAATTCGTGAAAACGATAAAGTTCAGTATGAGGTTGAGCGTGGCAAAAAAGGCCTGAACGCAGTTAATGTGAAAGTTGTTTACTAAATCAACATATATCATTTGACAAAAAAGCCCTGCATGACGCGGGGCTTTTTTTATAAAAGATCATTCGCAAGGTTCGCCAATTCACTCCTTTCACCTTTCTGAAGCGTGATATGGGCATATAGTAAATGATTTTTTGCCTTATCAATCAGGTAAGAAAGACCGTTACTCTCTGCTTCAAGATACGGAGTATCGATCTGATAAATATCCCCGGTAAAAACAATTTTAGTATCCTCTCCAGCTCTCGATATGATCGTTTTTATCTCATGCGGGGTAAGATTCTGAGCCTCATCCACAATGAAAAATATTTTGGTTAGTGTACGACCCCTTATATATGCCAAAGGAGCAACTGATATCTTCTCAGTGCTTACCAGCTCATCTACTTTAGCAACGGCCTGCTCATTCGTAAGCTGGTCTTTAATAAACTTCAGATTATCCCAGATTGGAGCCATGTATGGGTCGATCTTTGACTTAATGTCGCCAGGTAGATAACCTATGTCTTTATTGCTTAAAGGAACTATAGGCCGGGTAACAAAAATCTGCCGATAGTTTTTTCTTTGTTCCAAAGCGCTTGCCAGAGCAAGTAGAGTTTTGCCTGTGCCTGCATTTCCCTGGATGGTGACTAATTTTATAGCTGGATTAAGAAGCGCATGTATAGCGAAAGCCTGCTCGGGGTTTTTAGGCTCAATACCATAAACTGACTGCTTGGAGATATATTCGAGTTCCAGGCTTTGGGGGTTATAATAGGCTGTCGCGTTTTTGTTCTTACCATTGAGAATGTAAAAATGGTTTTCATGGATAAGGCTTATATCCGTTTTTTCAATTGGTAGTACCGTCTTATGAATAAGTGAATCAATTAACTTATCGTTAAATTTATTTATTGCCGTCTTCCCGGTATAAAGCTCTTCTACATTTTTTACTTTGCCGGTTTCGTAATCCTCGGCAAATAAACTGAGTGCCTTCGCCTTCAAACGTAGACAAATGTCTTTTGATACCAGAATTACTCGTTTTGATGGTTGCTGTTCCTGTAAATTCAGAGCAGCATTCAAGATTCGGTGGTCAAATTTGTTCCCGCCGAATATCTCTTCGGCGTTAACTTTGGAAGGAAGATCGTCCATGATTACCTTAAAACGTCCTTTTCCATTTAAAGGTAACCAGTCGTTGATCATGTTGTTTTTAGAGAAACTATCCATCAGTCGTATGAAACTCCGCGCTTCATAATTTCTAGTGTCATTTCCCGCCTTAAGATTATCCAGCTCTTCTAACACTTGGATAGGAATCACAACATCGTGCTCATGGAAGTTCTGGAAAGCATTATGATCATAAAGGATCACTGATGTATCTAAAACGAATATTTTATCCGAACTGGTAGTAAGGTTAATTTTAGCCATTCATTCAAAAATATGAAAACTTTGAGGAGGTTTCCCGAAAAGTGCTATATAACAATAAACGGGAACCATCCTCGTGCGATTCAGGTTCCCGTTCCACTTTTTCGCAACCGTAGTCGCTAAAAGGATTAAGCTTTCCATACTCTAATTGGCTCGCATCCTTGGTCTTTTCAAACCTGCGGCATCCGTTAGCCCTTTACTTACCCTGATTGTAAACTGTTCCTTAGAACGCTCACAATAATAAGTAACGCCTGCCCTTTTAGGACCATTCGCTGAGCCCTGTCTTACGAGTAGGGAATGGAAAGGTTTAAATATCCAAAATCTGGTAAACCCGAAGGCTTCGATTTCTGGGGATACTGTTTCAGGCTATCAAAGTACGTCCGACTTAATAGTACTAATATACACCAACAAGTGTCCTTTTGCAAAAAACAAGAGATAAATTTCTCACCATATTATTAACATTTATAGCTGAGTTATTAACTGGCAAATTCATGTAAGTCGCTGATATAGAATGTACCATGGCAGAGCTGTTCTTATTAACATTACCCGATCACGATATTATCCACATTCGCGCGTCTCTGGTTCAGTGGAATAATACCTGAATCTGGCCCGAAATCCGGGAAATGCCAGAAATTGCGGCGCATATTTATTTCAATAATTCAATTCTGATTTATCGAAGTGATAGTAAGCCTGGTTGAATGAATTTCTATGGAAATGAAAAACGGAAATCTTCCTCTTGCGATTCGGACTTCCGTTTTAACTTTTTTCACAGCCTTAGCTGATCAAAAGCATTAAGCTGTAAGCAATTTAACCGACTTGTCGTGAATGGTTCTTTCGAACCGAAACATCCCTGAGTCTTTTGTCTTCTTCTGCAATCGTTCCGTAGATCGTTAACAGTTGTCGATATTGTCTGTCTTTCGAACCTAATCTTTTCGGCCACTCTTTCGAGATGACCTGAATCAGGCTTCTGCAATCCCGATCTGATGAAACCCGGAGGTTTCGGATCTTTGGGATTTTATCTCAGACTGTCAAAGTACCTCGTTCTTAATAGTACTAAGGTATAGCCGGGCATCAAAATTTCCTAATAAAAACCTTAATTTTTCTACACAGATTCTGCACAGCTTACCAGTGATTTATCAACATGATTCTTTATTGAAAAATGGGTTTCTGGCTGGGTAAATCTACTTTAATTTGCCGCTCGTCATGTTATTCACAATTAAGAACTTTAGTCTTCTCCACATTAGGTCCGGAGATTGCAAAAATATGAGACCTATTTGTATCTGTGTTTTGTTAGTTTACGATAATTATTTAAATCCGATCAGCGCCAGTCTACGAATTACCATTTAATGGTTTATATTTACTCTTATCTGGTCTTATTTAATGCTATAGGTGCGAATGATCCAAGCTCGGGAAATTAAATCGTTTATATTTAGCCAGTATTTTTCTGATGGGATACGGATTTCAATCGGAATACTCCTCCCCTCTCTCGTATTCAACTATTTAGGTCTTCTCCCGGTAGGGTTAACACTTTCCCTGGGTGCAATGTGCGTGAGTATACCGGATAATCCGGGCCCGGTTATCCATAAGCGCAATGCAATGCTTTTTTGTTGCCTTTTCGTATTCCTAACAGCACTTTTAACAGGGCTCATCAATCATTATCCCATATTACTTGCTGCCGAAATCTTTATTTTTTGTTTTTTTTTCTCGATGTTCTCCGTGTATGGGAACAGAGCTTCGGCGGTAGGAACTGCTACGCTCCTTATCATGATCCTGAGTATTGATGAAGACCGTTTTCCGTTTTGGGAGTATGCTTTATATATACTTTCGGGGGGTATTTGGTATATGTTATTGAGTTTGTCGCTCTCTCAGATCAGGCCGTACAGGCTCGCTCAGCAGGCTTTGGCCGAGTGTATCAGTGAACTGGCGGCATTCGTAAAGATCAAGGCCGAATTCTATGTTCCGGCCAT
>CAZFQV010000298.1:0-3454 GCA_964521175.1 uncultured Sphingobacterium sp. | reverse complement strand
GATACGCTAGTTTTTTCAAACCCCAATTGTCTTCATGGACAATTTCGGCTCCGTTGTCTGTCATAAGCTTATTGAACTTGGCAAAAACCTCCTTCACAGCTTCGTCAGACAACAACGGGGTCAGAATAATCACTGTTTCGTACTGTTGCATTGTTGTTATTTGATTTTTTAAATGTGTTTACAGCCTTAAGACTTCGATAAGCTTTAAAGCGGGATGCAAAAATAGATATAATTTTCTATTTATCAAATCGTTTTATACCGCAGAAAGAGAATATGGATCGAAAACCCAGCATCAAAGAGAATGCATCCGGCCTTCAATTGAACAAAATACAATACTAGCGGGTATTTCGTTTAACAATATACACCAAAAAACCTATTGTAAACTTGATATACAGACTTAGTGATTTCATTTCTCTAAAATGTTTATTCTATAGTATATACTTTGAAAAGGGCATTTCCGTAACAGTCGCAGCAAAAAATTAAAAAAAATGCTACTCCAATTTCGGCCGCAATCTGCGAAGGTCTTAATTTGTTTTTGAAATGCACAAATTTACAAACAGAAAATCCAATCTAAAGTTTGCTTAAGCCCGTTCCTCTTTCTAATTTAGGAGCCGATGGATAACTTCATAGTTTCAGCAAGAAAATACCGGCCGCCGACCTTCCAGGCTGTTGTGGGTCAGTCGCATATCACAGGCACGTTGAGGAACGCTATTAAGAATAATCAACTCGCCCAGGCCTTTCTTTTCTGTGGGCCGCGCGGTGTGGGCAAAACAACTTGCGCCAGGATTCTTGCAAAAACCATAAATTGTCTGAACCTGGGACCGGATACTGAAGCATGCGGCCTTTGCGAGTCTTGCATATCCTTTCAGCATGGTGGTTCATTTAATTTTCATGAGCTGGACGCAGCCTCCAACAATTCAGTCGATGATATTCGAAGCCTTATAGAACAAGTTCGGATTCCTCCTCAGGCGGGTAAATATAAAACCTATATTATTGATGAGGTTCACATGCTTTCACAGGCGGCGTTTAATGCTTTTCTAAAAACACTGGAGGAACCTCCGCCTTATGCTATCTTTATTCTCGCCACTACCGAAAAGCATAAAATACTCCCAACTATCCTATCGCGTTGCCAGATTTTTGATTTTAACCGTATTAAGGTTGAAGATATGGCTCTTCATTTACAGGAGATTGCAATCAAGGAAGGGGTGAACTTCGATGGAGATGGCTTGCACCTGATCGCTCAAAAGGCTGACGGGGGTTTAAGAGATGCGCTTTCCATGTTCGATCAGATCGTCAGCTTTTCTGATAAGAACGTAACGTATAAGTCGGTAATCGACAACCTTAATATTCTGGATTACGACTATTATTTCCGCTTAACCGAGCACCTTTTTGAAGAAAATGTTGCTGCTTCACTGCTGATTTTTGACGAGATCCTGGGAAAGGGTTTTGACGGGAATCATTTTATTACAGGCCTTGCCTCTCATTTGAGAAATCTCTTAGTTTGCAGAGATGCATCAACATTGAAATTGCTGGAGGTCAGCGAAGGTATCAGGCTTAAATACCAGAAGCAATCCCTACTCGCATCTCCCTCGTTCCTGGTTTCGGCGTTAAATATTACCAATCAATGCGACCTCAATTATAGAACCAGCAAGAACCAGCGCCTGCAGGTTGAGCTGGCTCTCATCAAGCTCTGCCATATCCCTGCCGCGATCAATCTTATTAACAGTTCGCCAGATGGTTCGGGAGAAGAACAGGTAAAAAAAAAACTTAATCCTTTAGAAAACAATGCTTTACCAGCAGTAACAAAAGTACAGTCTGACACTGCTTCATCGGCAGCTAAAACAGGGATCGCCAAAGAAATTGCCATCCCCGGAATATCAAAGGCCACCGTTAAGGAACCGTCTCCCCTCGATATTCAGGCAAGGAATCCGGGGGCTAATAAACCCGAGATCAGTAAAGTCAGGCCTTCTTTGACAGCCGTTAAGGCACTCATTCCAAATTTACATGATTTAAATACCGCAGTTGCGGAAGAAAAAATACCGGAATATATCACCGGGGATAGTCGGGAGGGATTTGATTCAGACACCATGCTCAGACACTGGAATAAGTATGCGGAAATGATACGGAAGGCTGGCAAGATCAATATTTTCACAATCATGACCAGCCATGCCCCCACTCTGATTGAGGATTTTAAGATAGAACTGGTCATAGAAAACAAGATACAGCATGAGCTGCTGAACACGGAAAAAGTAGATCTACTCAACTTTTTGCGTACGGAACTTCAGAACTTCGGGATAGAACTAGTCACTAAAATAGCAGAAAGTGACAGCAGAAAGCGATTGTATACCTCCACTGAAAAATATGAGCATATGTTAGAGAAAAATCCTAAACTAGAAGAATTTAAGCAAAGATTTAATTTGGACCTGGATTTCTAATTGTCAGGCCTGTACCAAATCACTTCATATCATTCTTCGGATAACCCTCCTCATCCAGGTCGTTTCGGTAATCCTCAGGAGTCATCGCCAGTTTCTCGTCAAGCCGCGAGACTTTCGTTATTTTGCCTGAGTCAATGCTCAGGCCCTGATCTTCCATCTCCTCTTCCAGGTCTTCATCCTTGTCATATTCTTCTACTGCTGTGGGGTTTGCTTCGTCAAAGTCGGAATCCGCATCACCGCCATTCTCCACTGCGGTATCATATGTAGCCGGATGCTGATACTCAGGGTCATCTCCCGGTGTATCGATTTCGTAGCTATCTTTATCTGCATTATAAGAAAGATCGTCAATATCTGTCTCCATGTTCAGGTCTTCCCTGAGGGTTTCATCCCGATCGGGGTTGTCTTGTCGCAACCTATCATCAATTTTTGACTTCTTTTCCATGATCTTTATCCGTTTAATCCTATTGAAGAAACATTGCGGCGCTTATTTAGTTTTAATCTGCCTGATATAAAAATGGTGTAAAAATCCTCAGATGATTTTTTGGTCTATCCAAATTTTCTATCTTTGTCGAAATTCCAAAAACCTCATTATTAAGTATATGTCAGTACAAAAAATTAAAGTTGCGAATCCGGTTGTTGAACTGGACGGTGATGAAATGACCCGGATCATCTGGAAATTTATAAAAGATAAACTGATCACTCCCTACCTTGATCTGGATATTAAATATTACGATTTGGGGGTAGAGTATCGCGATGAAACTAACGACCAGGTAACCATCGATGCCGCAAATGCGATCAAACAATATGGGGTTGGTATTAAATGCGCAACTATTACGCCGGATGAGGCTCGCGTGGAAGAGTTTAGTCTGAAACAGATGTGGAAATCGCCAAATGGTACCATCCGTAATATTCTTGATGGAACCGTTTTCCGTGAGCCGATCGTGATGAAAAACGTTCCGCGTCTAGTGCCGAACTGGACAGCACCAATTTGTATTGGCCGTCATGCATTTGGCGATCAG
>CAZFQV010000297.1:0-3460 GCA_964521175.1 uncultured Sphingobacterium sp. | reverse complement strand
CTCAAGCTCTGCCAGATGAACCTTGGTGATTTCCTGCTCATCAGTGTTTCCGGGAAACTCTACTAATGATTTCACATGGCAAGTATAATACCCTCTTTTTAAGCGTTCTGTATTAAAATATACTATAGCACTATTGGTTTTTTTTGCAATTTTCTCAACGCCTTGAAATACCGCTGTAGGCTGATGGAGAAAGGGCAGAAAAAAATGTGAATCCTCCCGACTTGGAGTCTGGTCACCCAACAGGACAAGTAAAAAGGGCCGATCTTTGTATTCTGCAATCTTTCGAAGAGTCTGTTTCATTGGAATCATTACCGCCGCGAATCTCGACCGGATAGATTGAGTGAAACGATCAAAGTTTTTGTCGCTCAAAGGTTTATAAACTATGATCGTCTGATCTGCTAACTCCAATCCCACACCTAGCGCCCCCCATTCCCAATTTCCATAGTGTCCGGAGACAGCAACCACAGATCGCCCATTCTTTAGATGCTTAGTTATTTCATCCAATTGCTCAAACTTATAATGCTCTCGGAACTGATCTTCGCTTATGGTAATACTTTTAATAGACTCCATGATCATATCTGCCAGGTACACATAAAATTTCCTGGCGATCTCCTCTCGCTCGGCAGGCGTCTTTTCGGGAAAAGCATTCTGAAGATTAGTCGTTACCACATTCCGTCGATATTTAACGAGATAGTAGAGGATAAAATAAAGCAGGTCAGCGATCAGGAAAAGTAGCCGAAAGGGGAGGAGGGAAATGACTGTCAGAGAAAAGGCAGTCAGCTTGAATGCAAACTTGTTCATCCCTTGACCTGGCATTTTAAATGCGGACTTAATCTCATTGAAATTTCCTGATAAGCGAACATTCTTTGCGGCATGGATATTTTATTTACTAATTTCGGCTAACCAACACAAACTTAGCTTATACGATGGAAAAAGGAGCAATATTCCCTTTATTTTATCTGCCTCCCATTGAATTCTTCAGCAAGGCAATTGAGCATAAGGATAATATCCTCATCGAGGATGCTGAGCATTTCCAAAAGCAAACTTACCGAAACCGGGCTGCGATATTATCGCCTAACGGACAGCTTGATCTGATCATTCCGGTCATAAAAGGATCAAAAAACCATACCCACGTCCGGGATGTCAGGATAAGCAACGACTTCAGATGGCAGCGCTTGCATTGGATGAGCTTGCAGACATGCTACCGAAGCTCTGCTTTCTTCGAGTATTATGAAGATGACTTTGCGGTTTTCTATGAAAGGAAATGGGAGTTTCTGTTCGATTATAATGAGCAACTCTTAAACACGGTATTCCGACTACTAAATGTATCTTTTGCATACCATTATACCACGGCGTTCGAAAAAAGCTATGATGGATACCAGGACTATAGAAACAGCATTCATCCCAAACACGCCCCAACGACGCCAGCGAATGCCTATTTCCAAGTTTTCGAATCTAAAACTGGCTTTTTACCTAATTTGAGTATTGTAGATCTCTTGTTTAACCAAGGTCCGCAAAGCAAATCATATCTTTAAATATGGCAAAGATCAGACGCGTTCATTTAAAATCAAAAAAATACAATCCGGTCCCCGGAGCTAGTCCGGGTATAGTAGAGATCTACGAGGGAGCGCGCGAGCCTAAAATAAATGCATATGCTTATAATGCGACCGAAATGTACTGCGAGGCGATCAAATCGACTGCGGATCTTGACAAGCACTTTGAAAAATACCCTTCACTTACGCATTGGATAGATATTAGGGGGGTGGGTAACCTTGATCTGTATGAATATCTGGAAAAGAGATTCAACATCCATAGACTTGTATTAGAAGATATTTCAAACGTCCAGCAACGACCCAAGATGGATGAATATGATGACTATCTTTTTTCAGTAAGCAGAATGCTCTATATCAACTCCGATTTGGAAATTGAAAATGAACAGATCTCTTTTATATTGATGAAAAATGTTCTGTTCAGCTTGCAGGAAAATTACACAGACAATATTGAGCCTGTAATCCACAGGCTTAACCTGGGAAAGGGGTACATCCGTACCAGCGGACCTTCATTTATGCTTTATGTACTGATGGATGTGATTATCGATAATTATTTCAAACTAATCTACAAGCTCGGCGACGAACTTGAAACTATTGACGAATTGTTATACCGTCGATCGGATAAAAGTCTGATGTTCCAAACCCAGTCAATAAAAAGGGCTATGGTGATGATAAGGAGGGTAGCTTGGCCCGAAAGGGACAAGATTAATGATATGATTAGAAGTGACTTTAAACTTCTGGATAAAACCACAAAGACGTTTTTAAAGGATGCTTATGATCATACAATGCAAATTATAGATCTTGTTGAGAATTATAAAGATATAATAAGCAGCCTAATTGATATGAATCTGTCATTGATCAGTAACAGAATGAATGAGATCATGAAAGTGTTAACCATAATTTCATCGATCTTTATTCCTCTCACCTTTATTGCAGGCGTTTACGGGATGAATTTTGCTTATAAGAACCCGGAGACAGGGGAGATTTTACAATATAATATGCCTGAGCTGTATGATAGCAATGGATATTTGTACACTCTTGCGGGCATGCTTATCATCGCGATAGCTCAGATACTTTATTTCTGGAGAAAGGGCTGGCTAAGTAACAAATAAAAAAGTTTGACTTAAGGTGGATGTTAAGGAATGGGCCTATCCAAACGTACAGGGATTTTATTTTCAATTTTAAGGATTGAGTTTTTATTATAATTTTGCTCATTCCGTATAAGTGACCTAATCATAATGACAGATATAAAAAATACTTGGACCAAAGAGGAAATCGCAGAAATTTATCACAGCCCTTTACTTGATTTGATATATCGGGCCGCGAGCGTTCACCGCGAGAATAATGATTATTCGGAAGTTCAGGTTAGTAGCTTACTCTCAATCAAAACCGGAGGCTGCCCTGAAGACTGTGCATATTGTCCGCAAGCCGCCCGTTATCATACCGATCTGGAGGTTCAGGCGTTGATGTCGCTTGAACAGGTTACCGAGGCGGCCCAAAAAGCGAAAGCAGCAGGAGCCTCTCGTCTGTGTATGGGCGCGGCATGGCGGGAGGTAAGAGATAATCGCGATTTTGACAGGGTAATAGATATGGTCAGGTCTGTTAACTCCCTGGATATGGAGGTATGTTGTACCCTGGGAATGCTTTCGGAATCACAAGCGCAAAGGCTCGCCGATGCAGGTCTCTATGCTTATAATCATAATTTAGATACTTCTGAGGATGATTATAAGCGAATCATTACGACTCGTACCTACGATGACCGACTGAATACAATAAAAAATGCCCGTAAAGCTAAATTAACCGTTTGTAGTGGTGGGATTATAGGTCTTGGAGAAACTGTTGAAGACAGAATCTCAATGCTCCGTACCCTTTCGAATATGGAGAAGCATCCGGAGTCGGTTCCCATTAAC
>CAZFQV010000296.1:0-3460 GCA_964521175.1 uncultured Sphingobacterium sp. | reverse complement strand
TGGCCGCTGATTGCTGCACACCCGGCGGAGGATGTTGCTAAACTGATCATGGAAATACAACAAGCATCGGATAGAGAAAGTATAGTCGCTTTACTTATCTCCCAGAACCTGCCCGTTGAAGATCTGCCGGAAACGTTGGATAGCTTCCTGGTTGCAAGGACGAATGATCAGCTTGCCGGTGTGGTAGGACTTGAAACTTATGGAGATTTCGCGCTCTTACGTTCGCTTGCCGTTCATCCGGAATCCCGTGGTCAAGGCATCGCCGATCAGCTCGTACAGAATATTGAGAAGCACGCCAGTTCAAAAGGACTTAAAGAAATTTACCTCCTTACTGAAACAGCGCCTGAATATTTTGACCGAAAAGGCTACCAAAGAATCACGAGAAGCGGCGTTCCGGAAGCTGTACAGCAGTCGTCGGAATTTAGCCACGTTTGCCCTCAGTCGGCCATTGTTATGAAAAAAACCTTAAACCTATTATGAAAAATGTATTAGTCCTCTGTACTGGCAATAGTTGCCGAAGTCAGATCGCGCACGGTTATTTGCAGCACTTCGCTGGAGATCAAGCTAAGATTTACAGTGCAGGCATCGAAACACACGGTGTGAACCCCAAAGCGATCCAGGTAATGGCTGAAGATCATATCGATATTTCAGCTCATACATCCAATCATGTAGACGAATACCTCGACATCCCATTCGACTACGTGATTACCGTTTGCGACAATGCAAACGAAGCCTGTCCGTTCTTTCCCGGAAATGTGAAACGCTTCCACCAGAACTTTCCCGATCCTGCGAAAGCCACAGGAACAGATGAGGAAGTTATGAATGAATTCAGGCGGGTCCGTGACCTGATCAAGGTGTATTCGGCAGATTTTGTGAAAACTTACTTAAAAGACTAAAGAAATGTCGGCAACAAATTGTGCCCCGGTTGTAGAGAGGAAGAAACTTGGCTTTCTCGACCGCTATTTAACCTTATGGATCTTTCTGGCGATGGCTATCGGTGTTGCTATCGGGTATTTAATACCTGCGTCATCCGGTTTTATCAATTCATTTTCAAGTGGAACTACAAACATTCCATTAGCAATCGGGCTGATCCTGATGATGTATCCGCCGCTGGCAAAAGTAAAATATGAGAACATGGGAGAAGTTTTTTCCGATACCAGAGTCTTAACGGCATCGCTCATCCTGAACTGGATCATTGGTCCGATTATCATGTTTATTCTTGCAATTACGTTCCTGCGCGATTATCCGGAGTATATGGTAGGCCTGATCCTTATCGGTCTTGCCCGATGTATCGCCATGGTAGTGGTTTGGAACGAATTGGCAGAAGGTAACCGGGAATATGCTGCCGGTCTGATCGCTTTGAACAGTATCTTTCAGGTATTGCTCTACAGCGTTTATGCATGGCTGTTTATCACAGTCATTCCGCCGTTATTGGGAATGAAAGGCCTGGAAGTAAATATCAGCATCGGGCAAATTGCCGAAAGCGTAGGGATTTACCTTGGAATACCGTTTGCGTTGGGAGTTATCAGTCGTTACAGTTTGATCCGTATCAAAGGTATTGAATGGTTCCAAACCAAATTTGTACCGCTGATTTCACCAATAACACTTATCGCTTTGCTGTTTACTATCGTGGTTATGTTTAGCCTGAAAGGAGAATTGATTGTTCAAATCCCGGTGGATGTGGTACGAATCGCTATTCCGCTGGTAATCTATTTCGCATTCATGTTCCTGATCAGCTTCTTTATAGGGAAAGGTTTTGGTGCGGATTATTCGCGGAGTGCCTCTATCGCATTCACTGCAACGGGTAACAATTTCGAGCTGGCTATTGCTGTCGCGATTGGTGTTTTTGGGATCAATTCGGGTCAGGCGTTTGCTGGGGTCATTGGTCCTTTGGTGGAAGTTCCCGCGTTAATTGCCCTTGTCAACGTGGCATTTTGGTTGAGGAAGAAGTATTATATCAATAAACCCGTTACCCAATGAGAATTGCCTTATTTTCCGATATTCACGCTAATCTACCGGCGTTTGAAGCATTCCTGGCAGACCTCGATGAACGGAAACCCGATGCCGTGTATTGCTTGGGCGATCTGATCGGTTACCATATTTGGCCGAACGAAATAATTGACAAGGTTCGAAAAAGCGGCATTTCTACACTTGCAGGAAATCATGATTTGAAACTTGCTGATATGGATGCAAGCGATGAAAAGAACTATGCCTATAGTTTAGTCACACGGTCTAATCGGGATTATTTGCTATCGCTACCCGCTATTATCGAGCTACAATTTAAGTCAACAGGTAAAGTGCTATTAGCACATGGAAGTCCTCGTAAAGTAGATGAATATGTGCTGGAAGAAACTCCTGAAGAATATGTAATGGAGTTAATGGGCGATGCAACCATTCTCTGTGTCGGACATTCTCATAAGCCGTATTATCGGGTAATTGACAATGGTAAGAGGCATGTGGTAAATATTGGTTCGGTGGGCAAACCTAAAGACGGGGATCCTCGCGGATGCTACGCGGTGTTAACAATACCGCCCGAAGATGAACAGGAAATCGGCGTAGAATTTATTCGCTTTGACTATGACGTTGAAGGGGCCGCAGTCGCAATTGAGTCCAGCCCATTGCCAAATGATTTAGCGGATCGATTGAGGAAGGCATTTTAATCCTGTGCTAAGGTTAGAAATTATTCATTCGGGCGTTTCGGACCGATAATGAAAATGTACCAAAATCATTAATAGGCGTACTTCATAATTTCCATCGCCCGTTCACGAGCAGCATCAACAGTCTCAAATTCACCTCGATAGAAATAAAATAGCGCAATCTGGTATTGCGGCATTTCCAAAAAGATAAATTCGTCAATCGAATGAAAGAAGTGCGAGTCTGGATTTTGGGTTTTAAATATAACCAGCGAGTTCAACTGATTGTGCTTACTTTTTACACTCAACCTCTTTAATGATTTCCTGACAGCCGCCAACACTTGAAAAGGCGAAAACTCTTTGATCGGCAAAAACATGTACAAAGGAAAATCGCGGAGGTATGGAATGTCACCTGATGACTTCGAATATTTAAATTGTCGGGTAATGTTGAACAACTGAAATTTATAATCAACCAATTCAAGCCATCTAATAATCTCTTCAATCTCCCAAGTTTTGAAAGGATCAGATTTTACGTCTCTGTTCGTGAAAAGCTCTTGTATAGAGCGTTCTAAAGCATTCAATAAATTGTTATTACAATTACTACACGCAGATATTGTAGCCCTATTGTAAGTTTGATCTAACCCGTTAACTGTAATGTTGAAATAAGCCTCCGTACTCTTCTGAAAAGCCCAGCGTGGAATTACGTGCTCGCGCGTAATTTGTATTTTTGATGCACAGAACAGACAGATCGATTCTGATAGTCGTTTTGCTTTACCGTCTATTCGGGTAATATAGTTCTCATCGATAAACCTCATTACAGATTTCTC
>CAZFQV010000295.1:0-3464 GCA_964521175.1 uncultured Sphingobacterium sp. | reverse complement strand
TCTCAGGCTACTCTCCAGGCTGGCATTCGGCTTCGCGGCAGGCCCTGTACCCTGTATCCATTGCTGCTGCAGATCCTTGGGTATTTCAGAGCCTTCGAACCTGCCATCACTAGCATCCTGTACCCGTATCCGGGTACGCGGAATAAAACTTCCCGGATCCATAAACCGGATTCTCTCCCTATTCCTTTTTCGAGCGTTCCTCCGCTGAATACGGGCATCCATCAGCTCTTTGATAATTTTATTAAACCCGGCCAATTCCGACAGTGCTTCCAGCACTTCGGCAGTATAAACATCCGGGTATTCCTCTTTTAAATCGCCACGTATAATTATCTGTAAGTCTGTCATTTGTAGATTATGTATATTTGAAACGGGTGTTATTGTATCAGAAAGACGGTCATACTGAGTGGCCCATGGGCACCTAACACAAGTGCCTGTTCTATATCGGCAGTTTTTGAAGGCCCCCCTATAAAGCCGCCAAAACCATAATCTTCGGCACCTATCTTAGAATAAGCATCATGCATAGTTGACACTATATCGCTTTTCTGAACCAGCACCGCCAGGTGTTGAGAGATATAAGGAAGAATTCGCTGGCCCATCGTATCCTGATCAGTTAGCCAGACAGCGCCATTTTCAGCGACAGCAATAGACGCACCAATCACGGCCAGCTCTACATCAGCAAAACTGTGTGGATTAACCGTATCCGAAATAATCTCGGCCACACCCTCCAGCACCGAAAGCGTACTCACGATTCTCTTTGTCGTATCAAAGTTGCCCCTAATCAGCTCCCCGATCGCGCTTGTGTCTGATACGGCGAATACACGCCCCCCAATCTCGGTAAAAACTTCCGTATACTTCGCTGTCATATCAGCTTCACGGACGCTGAAGCTTGAAATATCGGGAAGCGATGAAAGCGGTGGCTGATTTTGTAATACCGCGGCCAATATGCGCTCTCTACTAGTCATTGATCGTTTTTCTATTTTTCAAAGTCTTGGAATACCATTCGCCGAACGATTTTTTGGGGCTATCCGGCATGTCACGCTGTTTATACCAAGGGTTAAATTTATTATTTACCGCAAAAGGGGCATAATGCAGGATCCATCGGCCAGTTTTACCAGCCGCACGGTACATATCCGGCAGGGAAAAAGTTAACGCCATCACTTTCATACTCATGGTCTTCCTATTGGCCGAATAGCCCTCCTTCACAATGACCTGGCGCCATTTATATAGCTGCTCATGGATATTGATCTTAACCGGACAAACATTGGTGCAGGAGCCGCAAAGCGTCGATGCAAAAGGGAGATCTGCATGCTTCTTCATATCCAGATTGGGGGCTAGAATCGCACCAATTGGCCCGGCAATCGTGTTATGATAACTTAAGCCCCCGCTTTTACGATAAACCGGACAAGTGTTCATACATGCCCCGCACTTAATACATTTTAATGAATTACGAAAGTCAGGGCGTGCCAGCATCTTTGTTCTCCCGGCGTCTACCAGGATAAGATGCATCTCTTGCCCGGGCCTGGGTTTTCTAAAATGGCTGGAATATATCGTTATGGGCTGACCAATTGCGCTACGCGCCAGCAGCCGCAGGAAAACACCCAGATGTTTTCTTTCCGGGATAAGCTTTTCAAGACCCATAGAAGCGATCTGCACTTCGGAAAGGTGTGCTCCCATGTCGGCATTGCCCTCATTTGTACAAACTACATACTCCCCGGTTTCTGCAATGGCGAAATTCACTCCAGTAAGCGCAGCGCGACGTGTCATGAAAACATTTCTGAGATGTGTTCTGGCGACCCGGGTAAGCAGGGTTGGATCGGAAAGGCCTTTTTCAGTCCCCAGATGTTCATGAAATAGTTCTCCAATTTCTTCTTTGCGCTTATGAATACACGGTAAGACAATATGGCTGGGCGGCTCGTTATCTATCTGTTGTATATACTCACCCAAATCAGAATTAATCACCTCAATTCCTCGCTCATGCAAATATTCATTCAGTCCGCATTCTTCGGTAAGCATGGATTTACTTTTTACCATCTGAGTGATACTTTTTGCCTTTAAAATGGAATATACAATTCGGTTATGCTCGTCGGCATCTGCAGCCCAGTGTACCTGAACACCATTCTTTTTCAGGTTTCCTTCAAATTGTATAAGGTAGTCATGAAGGTTTGAGATCACATTACTTTTAATGGCAGAAGCAGCTGTGCGGAGTTCTTCCCATTGCGGCGTCTGCCTGGCTGAACGGTCGCGCTTCTGTCTGATCCACCATAATGCGCCATCATGCCAGTCGACACGCTCTTCATCTTTATTGAATTGTTCAGCTAGCGCAGCGTGATCCTGAGCAGTTTTCATATCGAACTATTTAAGATTTCTGCAATATGGATGATTTTTAAGGTACTGTTATGCCGATGCAAAATGCCTTCAAGATGCATAAGGCAGGAAAGATCTGAAGAGGTTATATACTCCGCACCGTTTCTGGTATGATCTGCTACGCGATCCTTTCCCATCTTTGCCGATACGGCCTCCTCAGCTACGCAGAAAAGCCCTCCAAACCCGCAACATTCATCCTCTCTATCCAAAGTGATCATCTCCAAGTCGTCTACCATATCTAACAGCTGCTGCGATTTTGAAAAAGCCGGTGCTACCAATTCGCTCATCTGCGCGAGATGCAGACCCCGTAAGCCATGGCAGCTTTGATGAATCCCTACCTTGTGGGGAAAGCGGGCATCCAGCTTCTGAATCTTGAGCACATCCGTCAAGAATTCTACCAGTTCGTAGATCTTTCCCCGAATGGCTGTAGCCTCAGCTTGTTCACCGGAGGAATGTAAATGTTCTTTCACGTGGAGAACACAGCTCGCTGATGGCGCCACGATATAGTCGAAGCCTGAAAAATTATCAATAAAAAGGTCGTTACACGAATGAGTAAGATGCTCATAACCTGAATTGGCCATTGGCTGGCCGCAACAGGTCTGCTTGGTGGGATAAATTACTTCCATCCCTAATTTCTGAAGCAATTCGAGCGTCGCAACTGCCGCAGACGGGTACAATTCGTTTATATAGCAAGGAATAAAAAGTCCGACTCTCATAAATCTTTATTCAATCAATATTTTAAAATGACACACGGCAATATCTAAAGATTCAACAAAATAGTTTATTTTTACCAAACAAAAAATATAATTTCATTCCTCTGTAGATCATTTTAAGACACTACAACGCTTACAACAAATATCCTATGACTGCTTTAAAATCGACATTTAAAATCCTTTTATTTTCTTTTCTTCTCCTTCCTTTTTCAATACAAACTGTCTTCGCGCAAGAGAACACCAGTCCCGGTTTGCACACCAAAATTCAGAAATATGATGGAGTGGATCGTAAGTATATCTATTACATTCCTTCGGGTTATGATTCAAAAGAAAAGTTACAGGTTGTCTTTTTTATTCATGGTTATGGTGCCAGCGCACAAATAGGAG
>CAZFQV010000294.1:0-3466 GCA_964521175.1 uncultured Sphingobacterium sp. | reverse complement strand
GGTGGTATTGTTGTTGTTTGGTGGAAAGAAAATTCCTGAATTGATGCGCGGATTGGGCAAGGGAATAAAAGAGTTCAAAACTGCGCAAAACGGTGAAGGCGATAGTCCTGCAGCAAAAGACGATAGTAAATAATCGTCGCTTTAAGTCTTTTATAAAGACTTGAGGAAGGACATCTATGCCTTTTTTGTGCGGAAATTTTTCATGCGAAATCCCAATAGGATGGTTTTGTTAGCCATCTTTTTGGGATTTTAAATAGACCAAGGCATTATTCCCCAACTATTCTACATTCCATTCATGGAGGATTTATCTTCTCTTTTACGCATTCAGTCTGCCCTGTCATCTCCCGGCGCTACCTTGACGCTGCCCGACTTGGTGGAATATTATCTGGAACGGATTGAAAATCGAAATGAGCTAAATGCTTTTTTGGAAGTATTTGCCGCTGAAGCCAGGGAGAATGCCGTAAATATCCAGCAGAAGATCCTGGACGGCACTGCCGGGCGGCTTGCCGGGATGGTTATTGGAATAAAAGATAATATCTGCTACGCAAACCATCGTGTTTCGGCATGTTCCAAGATTCTTGAAGATTACGTTTCTCCTTTTTCGGCTACCGTAGTGGAGCGTTTGATCGCTGAGGATGCGATCATTATAGGGAGGCTTAATTGCGATGAGTTCGCCATGGGTGCATCCAATGAAACCTCTTATTATGGTCCGGTACGTAATGCCGCTGATATAAAGAAAGTATCGGGAGGCTCATCCGGCGGTGCTGCGGTGGCTGTTCAGGCAGGACTTTGTTTGGCTGCGCTTGGAACTGACACGGGTGGATCCGTTAGACAACCTGCTTCTTTTTGTGGCGTGGTAGGCCTGAAGCCTACATATGGTAGAGTTTCCAGGCATGGTATTATCGCTTATGCTTCTTCTTTTGATCAGGTGGGGCCGTTAACACGTACCGTTGCAGATGCAGCCTTGCTGCTGGAAGTGATTGCCGGCTCAGATGAATTTGATAGCTCAGCCTCCACAAAGCTGGTAGACAGTTATTCAAAAATTACCGGGAACGAAAAGAAACGAATTGCCTATTTGGAAGAGGCCTTGCATGCAGGGGGGCTGGATCCGGAAGTTAGGCAGGTATTCGAGAAGAGTATCGACAGTTTGAGAGCGGAAGGACATCTTGTGGAACCCGTTTCCTTTAGCTTGCTCGATTATGTTGTACCGGCATATTATATCCTGACTATGGCTGAAGCATCCTCGAACCTGGCGCGGTACGATGGCGTTCATTATGGCTATCGTAGCGCTGCTGCTACTGACCTGGAATCGACCTATAAAAAATCCAGGTCGGAGGGGTTCGGGGCAGAGGTAAAGCGGCGTATTGTTTTGGGCACCTTTGTATTAAGCACCGGATATTATGATGCTTATTACGCAAAAGCACAAAAAGTGAGGCGGATGATCCGTGATAAGACCGAAGAAATCCTGAATACATACGACTTTATTATGCTTCCTACATCACCGACCCCGGCTTTTGCGATCGGGGAGAGTAGCGACGATCCTGTGGTGAGTTATCTGGCAGATATCTTTACGGTCCAGGCTTCCCTGGCGGGAGTGCCGGCCATATCCTTGCCTGCAGGCAATAATAAAGAGGGTATGCCGTTAGGTATTCAGTTTTTGGGGAAGCAATTTGAGGAAGGAAAGCTATTGGCTTTTTCTGACGATATTAAAGAGTTGCTGGAAAAGTTGTAATTCCAGCGCAAATATGTTGTTTAACTTCGGCTAATTGGCCGAAACATAGCTTAACTATGATAAAAAGCCTGCCAATGGCCTTGCTTTTGGTATTTTTTGCGGTGATCTCTGCAGAGAGTACTGAGGTATCGAGTACCAAAGCCCCAAAGGTTAACGAGGGGATATTAATAGACTATCCTCTCATTGATTCTTTACTGGACTTCTCATCCGAAGAGCTCGACCTGTCAGATCCCACCCTGTTGTACAGCCGAAGACTGGATTCTCTGGAGAAGACCATCTCTCTATCCTACAATGAATATGTTCAGCATTATATAGACATTTACGTCCAGCGTAAAGACCAAATAGGGCGAATGCTTGGCCTGTCGAAGTATTATTTTCCAATTTTTGAGAAAGCACTTAAAGAAGCCGGCCTGCCAGAGGAAATAAAATTTATTACTGTTATAGAGTCTGCCTTAAACCCACATGCGGTTTCCAGATCGGGCGCTGTTGGACCCTGGCAATTTATGTATACCACTGCAAAAGGCTACGGTCTGGAGATGGACAACTATATAGATGAGCGCAAGGATCCCGCAAAAGCAAGTTATGCGGCTGCACATTATTTTCTGGATGCCTATAGCAGGATCGGAGATTGGTTACTCACGATTGCGGCGTTTAATTGCGGCACCGGAGCTGTTACGCGGGCCATCGAAAAGTCGGGAGGCATCGCAGATTTTTGGTTGGTAAGGCCTTTTCTGCCCAAAGAGACCCAGAATTACGTTCCGGCATTTATAGCGACAGTCTATGCGATGAATTACTATAAAGACTATGGGATCGAATTAAAACCCGCAAATTTTAATATTTTCACAAATGTAGTTCCGGTAAACAAAATGCTGTCGATCAGCAGTATCGCAAAAGCTGCCGATTTAGACCTCAATGAACTGCTTCTTCTTAATCCGGCGTATAAGAAACATATCGTCAATGGCTCGCCCGCTTCACCAAAGCCTCTCGTTATTCCCGATGTAGATAATAGTGTGTACGCTGCTTTATATGAAGTGCTGAATGGGAATACAGACCAAATGAAAGTAGCGTATGCAGCAAATGTGACGCCTTCGGGATCAAAGGCCACCCATCATAAAGTTAAACCGGGTCAGAACTTGAGCCAGATTGCAAATCAATACCGTGTTGAAGTACAAGACCTTAAAGTATGGAACAACCTGCGTACGACGACTATAGTTCCTGGACAGAGTCTGCGTGTAGCTCCAAACCCGGTTTCTGCCAAACCTAAGGGAGCGTCCTATCTGAGCTATGTAGTAAAGGCGGGTGATACTTTATCGGAGATAGCAGAAAAATTCGAGGGTGCCACGGTTTCAAGCCTCAAAGCGCTGAATGGATTAACAAAGGCGACTATTCGACCTGGTATGACCTTGATAATTAACAGCTTATGACTTTTGTATCCATTAACGGCCTGTAAGTTAAATCGGCATATAAAAAAAAGAATTGTAATTTAGCCTCACTAAATCAATTCCCAGACTTAATGAGCAAATCTTATCGTAAACAGGACGCACTGGACTACCATTCTCAGGGTCGTCCCGGAAAAATAGAAGTTATACCCACAAAGCCAACAAACTCACAGCGAGACCTTTCTTTGGCTTATTCTCCGGGAGTCGCAGAACCGTGTCTGAGGATTGCAGAGAATAAAGAGGATGTTTATAAATATACCGCCAAGGGCAATCTTGTCGCAGTGATCAGTAATGG
>CAZFQV010000293.1:0-3488 GCA_964521175.1 uncultured Sphingobacterium sp. | reverse complement strand
CAAACATCCGATCCGGTGTGCGGTGTGCGGAAACCACCGTTAATTCGTGATCTACCCCAAGCATCTTAAGAATATCCGCTGCGTCCTGCATAATGCCAAGGTCAGATCTGCTACCCATAATAATACCGACTCTTATCGAATTTTTTACTGCCATTATTAACTGTTTTGTTATATATTATACAATAACTCTGATAGTTTCCTGAACCGATCTTGCTTTTTCTATAGCCTTTTCCCGATCGTCATCTAATATCGTTACATGTCCCATCTTTCGAAACGGCTTAGTGATTTTTTTTCCATACAGGTGTAAATATACTCCATCCATTTTCAGGATCTTGTTCAGACCTTCATACTCCGCAGACCCTTCATATCCCTTTTCGCCGAGAAGATTTATCATCACCGCATTGGAGATAGAACGGGTATCACCAAGGGGCAAGTCAAAGATCGCACGAAGCAGCTGCTCAAATTGCGAGGTATAATTCCCTTCAATCGTGTGATGACCACTGTTATGCGGCCGGGGAGCTAGTTCGTTCACGAGAAGATCACCGTCTTTTGTAAGAAACAATTCAACTGCAAGTACACCTACGATCTTGAGATCTTCTGCAATCTTTATGGCAAGCTGATCAGCTTTCTGCAGAATTTCGAATCCAAAAGTGGATGGTGAGATTAAGAATTCTACGAGATTCGCTTCCGTATTAAATTCCATCTCTACACATGGAAATGTGCTGATTTCACCGGTTTCATTTCTGGCGACAATCACGGCAAGTTCTTTTTCGAAATCTATATACTGCTCAATAAGGCTCGGTGCGTCGAAGGCCTTTTCAAGATCTGCCTGAGACACCATAGTATGGACCCCGCGTCCATCATATCCGTCTTTTCGTAATTTTTGAATGTACGGATAGGCGAGATCTGCCGTTAGAAGCTCAGATTTTTTTTGAATTAATTGGAAGGGGGCTGTTGGTATGTCATTTTCTTTGAGAAACTGCTTCTGAATGCCTTTATCCTGAATGAGTCTTATCACCCGAGATTGCGGATATACCAGCACGCCTTCCTCTTCCAACTGTTCAAGAGCATCGACATTTACCTTTTCTATTTCAATAGTGATCACGTCCAGTTTTTTACCGAAGTCGTAAACCGACTGATAGTCGGTTAGTGAACCGACGACAAACTTGCTGCACAGATCTTTGCACGGCGCATCGGGATCCGGATCTAAAACATGGGTAGTAACATTAAAATTAATGGATTCCTGTATTAACATGCGTCCTAATTGTCCGCCGCCAAGAATACCAAGTTTTAAATCCCCGTAAAATGACTTCATAGATATAATTTTGCGAAACCAAAGAATATTATATAATCCGGTGTGCTTTAGCTATTAAGCAGGCTCTCCTTCTCGATTTTTTTCTGTAACTCAATTATCGCGCCGATCAGTGCTTCCGGCCGGGGCGGACATCCCTGGACGTATACATCCACCGGAATGATGCGATCAACACCTTTAACTACGTGATAACCATGCTGCCAGTAGGGACCTCCGCAATTCGAGCAAGAACCCATCGAAATAACATACTTGGGCTCAGGCATTTGCTCATACAATTTTCGAATCCTATCAGCCATCTTGAACGTAACGGTACCTGCAATAATGATTACGTCTGATTGTCGCGGTGAAGGACGTGGAAAAACTCCAAACCGATCCAGATCATAAGTAGATGCCATAGATCCCATCATTTCAATTGCACAACAGGCAATACCAAAGCTCATTGGCCATAAAGAAGACAGACGCGCCCAATTGAGAAGGTCATCTGCTTTGGTAACCAACACGCCGCCATCTTCATTTTTCAATTGTAAATTCACTTCAACGGTCGTTTAAATCTCGGGCTGAAAGCCAATTTCGTGGTATTCGGCGCCGGGGTTTGAATTTGCTCTGTATTAGATTCGGGCACCATGTCCAAGCTAAATTCACGTATTGTATATTTTTCCTCGTTTATTCGTGAATATAAGGAAAAAGGAACAATTTCAGGTGCCGATGGTAAGATATTTAGAGGTTTGATCCAGCTCAAGTCACCTTTTTTCCAGATATACAGCAGTCCGGTCAACAGAATGCCGATAAAAACGAACATCTCGCCCAGACTTAGCCAACCCCAACGGCTATCGATAGCTAGAATGGACTCATTGCCAAAGACCGTAGACCAGGGAAATATAAACACAAGCTCCACGTCAAAAAGCAAGAAGATGAGAGCAACAACATAAAAACGGGTGCTGAACTGGATCCAGGAACTTCCCTTTATTTCTTCCCCACATTCATAAGTACTTAGCTTAAGAGGATTGGGCCTTTTTAATGCCAGTTGTCTGCTGAGAAATAAGCTAAATAGCACAAAAAATATTCCCATAAGCAGGTAAATAAATACCTTTCCAAATTCTGTTAACTGTGAGGGATCATCCATTTTCACAAATTTAGTAATAAATAGATCATGCGAAGCTTAAATAGCATAATGATTCTGTATTTCTCCGTTTTTGTGGATAAGGTTTTTTTGAAATCTGCCTGCTATATTCCAAATTCGCCTTTCAATTAGAATACGAATGAATTTAGATAAATTTAAGAAGATTGCCGCAGAGTTGACTGTGACAGTCAGGCAGGTCGAGGCAGCCTTTAATTTACTGGAAGAAGGGGGTACGGTTCCTTTTATCGCGCGTTACCGAAAGGAAACCACGGGTAGTCTAGATGAAGTTCAGATAGCGTCGATACGTGATAGGATGCAGCAACTCCATGACCTTGACAAACGCCGGGAAGCAGTCCTAAAGTCAATGACAGAACAGAATGTTCTTACCGGGGAGCTTAGTAAGCGACTGGCCGCTGCGGAGACCATTCTGGAGGTAGAAGATATTTATTTACCATATAAGCCAAAACGAAAGACGAAGGCCTCTGTGGCCCGTGAAAAAGGATTGCAGCCTCTTGCAGACGCAATCATGGAGCAAACTCAGATTAATATTCATGCGAAGGCGGAACAATACCTTGATGAGGAAAAAGGAGTAGTCACTATTGAGGATGCACTGGCAGGCGCTCGCGATATCCTTGCTGAATTTATATCCGAACAGGCAGAACTACGCTCGGCTATACGGGATCTTTTTCTGGAAACCGGACAATTTCATTCCTTGCTGATTAAGGGAAAGGAAGAAGTAGGACAGAAGTATAAAGACTATTTTGACTGGAGAGAGCCGGTGAAATCTGCCCCTTCGCATCGGATTTTAGCATTAAGGAGAGCAGAAAAAGAGATTATTATTAGCCTCGACATAGAGGTTCAGGAAGAAGATGCCTTGTCGATTATTGAAGGAATGTTTATCAAAGGCACGAATGAGGCATCAAAGCAGGTAAGACAAGCCTCCATCGATTCCTGGAAGCGTCTCATCAAACCTTCAATAGAAACGGAAGTTAGGTTGCTTACCAAGAAGAAAGCTGATGTAGATGCTATTCGGATATTTGCAGACAATGTGCGACA
>CAZFQV010000292.1:0-3491 GCA_964521175.1 uncultured Sphingobacterium sp. | reverse complement strand
TTCGAGGATATCCTCAATTGGTTTGGTTTTAGATACCGCAATAAGTTGAACGCCCGTGTTGGCCAATTCATCCTTAATAGATGAAATATTAGCTGCAATGCTCATTAATCTGTATTTTTGTATTTTTAATTTTAAATGCTAAACCTACGGGATACCCAACACAAAACCAAAAGGATTATAAAAACCAGGCGACGGGCATCTGCACTAACGCTGAGGTTCGTTATTCTCGCAGGTGCTGTATGTGTGTTTATTTTATCCGCCTGCAATCAGAAACTACCCGAGGGCGTTATTGATGAACAGAAAATGGTTAATGTACTCGCTGATCTGCACACCATCGACGGCTATATGTCCACCATGAGATTTACTGACAGTGTAAGAGAGTCGGGGGCTGAATTTTATGCGGCCGTCTATAAACATCATCATATCAACCGGGCGATTTTTGAGAAGAGTCTGAAATATTATAGCAAGGATCTATCTTTATTGGATAGCCTATACAATCAGGCAGACGATACCCTGAAAGCGAGGGAAGCCAAACTCTACAAGATTCAGGAAGACCAACAGCGAAAGATGATGCAAAGCAAATGATATATCCTATTAACGCTACTGAAAAGCTGGGTTTCCTGGACGTTAAAGAGTTAATCAGGTCATACTGTCTGAGCTCTATGGGGAAAGATATGGTTGATAAGATTCAGGTGATGACCAACTTCGATCAAATCAATAAGTTCTTGCATCAGACCCATGAATTCAAGAATATCTTATTGAATGACTCACCCTTGCCTATACAGAACTTTTATGACATCAAAACTCTGGCTGACAAGGCGCGGGTGGAGGGAGCTTTCTTAACGGAGGATGAGTTCTCCAGGATAGCAGCCTCTTTGATTACTGTTTTTGCTGTTATCCAGTATTTTTCGGAACGGGAAGGTGTTTATCCCAACCTGGAAGCACTTTTTGAACATTTAGCTGTAGAAAGGTCCATCCTGAGTAAAATTGATAAGGTGCTCGATGCCAAAGGAAAGATCCGGCCTAGTGCTTCCACGGCACTTCATGATATTATTTCAGGTATTGCTAAGGCAGAGCAGGAGGCGCATAAAAAAATCGACCTGATCTTCAGAAACGCAAAAAATAGCGGATGGACAGCCGACGGTAATCTAACCGTACGTGATGGGAGATTATGCATTCCGGTTCTTTCGGAAAATAAGAGAAAGGTCAGAGGCTTTATTCATGATGAGTCGGCATCGGGCCAAACGGTTTATATTGAGCCGGAAGAAGTGTTCCATTTAAACAATGCCATTCGAGATTTGGAATTTGAAAAGAGGAGGGAGGTCATCAAGCTGCTAATCGCTCTTACTACCGAGTTAAGGCCTTATATTCCAATCTTGCTTTCATATCACGGCTTATTGACCAAACTTGATTTTGTTAGGGCGAAGGCTTTATTCGCGATAAGTGTTGACGCTGATATGCCTTTGCTGGTAAAGGAAGCTGTATTCGACCTCGTAAATGCCCGACATCCTTTGCTGGTACTGGCATTAAAGAAGGATCATCAAACAGTGGTACCGTTGAATATTCGTATTGACGAAGCTCAAAGAATTATTGTGGTTTCGGGACCGAATGCCGGCGGAAAGTCGGTCTGTATGAAAACTGTTGGCTTGCTGCAGGTGATGGCTCAGGCCGGGCTGCTCATCCCGGCGGACGGACATTCAAGGGTAGGGATATTCAGGCAGATTTTTGCTGATATAGGGGATGATCAGTCGATAGAAAGCGACTTGAGTACCTATAGTGCGCACCTGTCGAAGATGAAGACCTTTATAGAAAAAGCTGATGCCAGGACTCTAATCCTGATTGATGAATTTGGAACGGGAACAGATCCACAATTTGGAGGACCCATCGCTGAAGCGGTACTCGAGGAGCTAAACCGAAAGAAAGCACGGGGTGTGGTAACTACTCACTATTCTAATTTAAAGACGTTTGCTAATTCAACTCCAGGTCTGGAGAATGCATCTATGCTTTTTAATAATGCGGAGATGCAACCGCTGTATATACTTTCGTTAGGCAAGCCCGGCAGTTCGTATGCATTTGAAATTGCACAAAAAATTGGCCTGAACCCTCATGTACTCGAATCGGCAAAAAAGAAAATCGGCAATTATCAAAAAAAGGTGGACACGCTTTTAGTAGATCTCGAACGCGATAAAAAAGAGCTTATTGATACGCGTAGAGATCTTGAAAAAAGAGAAAAGGCTTTGAACGTCTTATTATCGGAGAACGAAACGCTAAAGACATACCTGGAAGAGAATAAAAAGACCATACTTAAGGAGGCTAAATTGCAGGCACAGAGCATCATTAAAGACGCAAATAAGCTGATAGAAAATACCATTGCGGGAATACAGGAGGCGAAAGCCGATAAAGAGCAGACGCGTAATCTCCGCAAAAACCTAACGGTAGAATTAAAGAAACATGAAGTTAGGGAAAAGAAAGCCCCGATATCGGCCGAGCTTGTAGAGATTCAGAAAGGCGATTGGGTAAAGCTTCATGATTCCGAAACCATCGGACAGGTCATAGAAATTGCCCGCGATAATCTGATCCTTGCTATCGGAGATTTGCGGTCTGTGGTTAAGAGGCAGAGAGTAGATAAAATCTCCAATAAAACAGTACCCAAAGAGATCAGAAAATCTCATAGCCGCAATCTGCCAGAAGAACTGTCGAGCTTTAGTACTGAGCTTGATCTCCGGGGGAAAAGGGGCGATGAGGCATTATATGAACTTGAGAAATACCTGGATAGGGCAGTGATGCTCGGATTGAATAGTCTAAAGGTCATTCACGGGAAGGGAGATGGAATACTCAGAAAGCTGATTAGGCAATATTTAAGTAAATACCCCTATAACAACAGAATTGAAGACGAGCATGCCGATCGTGGAGGAGATGGTATAACTTATATTTATCTTTAAAAGAACAATCGAAGGCCGGTCCTGTTAATCAAACGCATTAATATCGCGAAGTTGGAATGAATCAGGTATGTTTTTGCTATTTTTAGGCTATTAGGGCAGTTCGAGATGATCAATAAATCCGTAAAAAACGCTGAAGAAGCTATAAAAGGCATTAAAGACGGCATGACCCTCATGCTAGGCGGCTTTGGCTTATGCGGTATCCCTGAAAACTGTATCCATGCTCTGGTAGAAAGTGACCTTAAAGAACTGACATGTATCTCTAATAACGCCGGAGTCGATGATTTTGGGATCGGTTTGTTGCTGAGGAATAGGCAGGTGAAGAAAATGATCGCCTCTTATGTAGGAGAGAACGAGGAATTTGAGAGACAGTTGCTTAGCGGTGAGCTGGAGGTAGAACTCATTCCTCAAGGCACGCTGGCTACCAGGTGTTTAGCCTCAGGTTACGGTATGCCAGCGATATTTACCCCGGCCGGGGTGGGCACCGAAGTCGCAGAAGGAAAGGATGTCCGAAATTTTAAGGGAAAGGATTACCTTATGGAGTTCGCTTTC
>CAZFQV010000291.1:0-3494 GCA_964521175.1 uncultured Sphingobacterium sp. | reverse complement strand
AAATATAACAATTCAGTTATACCGGCAAAAAATATTTCATCAGAAAAATGGCCTTTATTTTTTATCCTGCGTATAATCCCTAGCCGGCTTGAGTTTTTATATCATATTCTATCCTGACGTGGAAAATCCCCATGAGCATCGACTTAAATATCAATTTGATCGTCTCGATGTCTTTCAGAGTAATATTACTATCGGCGAGCTGGTTCTGCTCCAATTTATAGTCAATAATCCTTTCCACAAGATTGCTGATACTTACGGCATCTGGCTCTTTCATGCTCCGCGAAGCGGCTTCAACCGAGTCGGCAAGCATGAGTACAGCCGTTTCCTTGGAAAAAGGAATGGGGCCCGGATAACGGAAGATGTTTTCGTCTACAAACTTTTCAGGGAAATTTTTCAAAAACGACTGATAAAAATAATCTACCCTGGTATTTCCATGGTGGGTGCGGATGAAGTCGACCAGCATCTCCGGAATCTGATTCTTGCGTGCAATTTCCACTCCTTTATTGACATGCTGAATAATGATCTGGGCACTTTGCTCATAAGAAAGGGTATCATGAGGGTTGACACCTCTGTTTTGATTCTCAATAAAATACTGAGGATTGACCATTTTTCCGATGTCGTGATACAGGGCCCCGGCTCTGACGAGCAAAGCATTTCCGCCGATCTTAAAGATGGCAGCTTCGGCAAGATTAGCTACTTGCAGGGAATGCTGAAAAGTACCGGGTGCTTTAAATGCCAAATCCCTCAGCAAGCGCGAGTTGGTATTGGTCAGCTCCATTAGGGTAACATCCGAAGTAATTCCGAACATTCTTTCAAAGGCGTAGATCAGCGGGTAAGCGAGCAGCGAGAGCAAAACACTGAACACAAAGGGTATGAAGTTTAGCCATTCGATATCGGTAAAGGAGCCATCCCGGATAAACGAGATTCCCAGGAAGGCGATAAAATAGTTAAGCAGGATGAGCAGCGCTGATATCAGGAACTGCTCCCTTTTGATCAGATTTTTAATACTGTAAATGGCCACCATCCCTGCAGATATCTGCAGAAAAGCAAACTCAAAACTATTGGGTACGAAAAACCCGGCAATCAGCACCACCAGCAAATGAATGTTTAGCGCTAAGCGCGTATCAAACAAGATCCGAATGATGATCGGAGCGATACAGAACGGGATATAATAAATACTCGGCAGTTTAACACGTATCGCCCAGGACAATGCGACCAGCATGCCGGTGATAATGAGCAAGATGAGTGACATCTGCCGGTTGTCAGAATAAATATCTCTTCTAAAGAGATAAAGGAATACAATCAACAAAGCAATAATTTCTCCGGCAATCAAAAACTGCCCGAACAAAACCAATTTCCAGTTGCCTGCAACCTTCGCATCGTCTTCATAAGCCGCTCTTAATGATTCCAGCTTCTGGTAGATCTCGGCACTTACCATGGTGCCTTTGGCGACTACCAGTTCGCCCTTTTGAACCATTCCCCGGGTGGTGGAAATACTGTTTAGGCCATTCTCTTCGATCTTCTCGGTTAACTGCTCGTCGTATACATAGTTAGGACTCAGATGGTTGCTTACTAACTTTGTCAGCCATTCCCGCTTAACCGGATCCTGAATTTTATTAAACTTCTCATCAATATATTCCTGGGCCGTTTGAATAGTAAAAACATCGGTCGTATTGAGCTGACTGGATACATTGTTCGTCAGCAGCGTAAAGTTATAGTTTATCCCACTTTGCTGGTACTTTTTGACCAGATCGACTAGTCCGCGCTTAAAAATGTCACTCAACACATCGGCGGTTTGCTTTCGCCAGATCTCTCTTTCTTCATCCGGGATACCTGAATTCTTCCACTTCACTTCAAACTCAGAATTCAGATCATCCAGCGAATTTCGGCTGACATCCACATCATTCTGGTAAACCGGAAGAATGGATTTCAGAATCTCCTCCCGGTTACGCTCAATCTCTACATTAGTTTTTTTAATTGCAAAGCTGTACGGAGAATACAGATCTTTCTGCATCCAGGTTTTACCTTTCTCATATTCAAAACGAAACCGGGCCTGTTTAGGAAGAAAAATAGTGACCAGCACCACGCACAGCGCCATCATCACAAACTTGATATTGGAGCTATACTTGCGGTATATAATGTGATGTAAATTCTTATTAATACGTGCCAATAGATTCGCTTTTTATCAAATTTATGAAATTTTATCAGGAAGCATTCCCGATTCCGCGTGGGTTTGAGCCGGGCGGAATATCAATATAACAAATGTACTACCAATATTTCCTAATTATTGCAGGTCCGCAGGGATTATCATCATGCACAGTAGATGAACGTGCTGAAAATTGAGGTTTCTCAAACTCACTATCGAAGCGAAAGAGGGGCTCTAAAATCTTTGAAAATTCTTTTTTTACAGAGGGGCCCTGGAGCCTTCTTAAAATGTATGAATTGATAGATTATCGCAATTAGACGCTGTTCTGAGAAGCCATGTCGTATCCGATGATGGCCATAATTAGCAGGTGAATGTCAAAAAAATTGTCGCTCGTTCTGGAATTCCTGTGGTACAGGATACTATCCTAATGATTCGCTTTATACCAGACGTTCATGCTCTCGATGCCGTCACTGATGAGCGTATTATTAACCAGAGTCCCCGCGAGAGTATAGTTCATTCTGGCGAATGTAATATTCATTCCTGCAGAATAGGAGCGCGCAATAGTGTAGAGAGTTTTAATGTTTTGGGCTTTCATAGCCTGTTCCATGTGAATAAGTAGCAGATAAGAGAGATTAAGCCCGTTGCTGCAGTCCGGATGTCTTGCAAAATCAGTCATTTCTGCGTTTTGGGCCTCATAATCAATTTCAGCAGAAGAAGCGGCACAGAGTTTTCCATTGGCAAAAACTCCGAAATATTGAATATACTCCTTCATCGTAGCCCTTATATAAGCAGGATCGAAAATAGGGAAGGGGTAAACCGGGAATACAGCTTCATAAAGATCTACCAGATCAGGTATATCTTGTTCGTTCAACTGACGGATCGTAAAGCCCTGAGGAATAACTATACTCTTTTGATCATCTTTCTTAGTCTGCGCAATACGGATGTTCATATTGGCCGTCTTCCTTAAGTCCTCACTTAGAAAACGCCGGTCATCACTGATAAAGCGCGACATAAAATGAACTGTGTCTTCACCATGGTAAAAGCCTGGTATAGAGCATTCTAGTTGATAGCCGTGTCGGTCAAACCTGTCTCTTGCCCACCCGGGCACTTTGGCGACGATCTTAGTATAAGCTTTCGCCTCAGCCATCTGATCCAGCCGGGCTAAAATATGCTCTTCATCCTCTTCGTGAAGTTTTATGAGATAAATACGGTTATTATTTTTACCGTGTTGTATAGTGGATTTGTTGAATTTTTCTATCTGGTCAAACATATAGTAATTTACTAGGCAATTTCACGCCCTTTGCGGCGTAAGGTATAGGCAAGCGGATAGAGCAGTGCAGACAGCAGG
>CAZFQV010000290.1:0-3521 GCA_964521175.1 uncultured Sphingobacterium sp. | reverse complement strand
GTTGGCGACCGGACAGGTTTGGATGGGGACTACCTGTCCAGATGCAGCAGGTTAAGTGCGAAAGTCGATAATACCGCCGTTCAGGATGGTTTCCAACTTTATATGCATAGTTTTATTGTTAGTGACGATGGTCAATGGACAGTAGTCCAGCAAGGGATGAGTCCTCACAGCTCTACTGCACGCCGATATCATTGGCATTCCGCCGGCCTCAGGTCATTTGTAGAAGAGCCGCATACTGCTATTTACGGGATTAATCAGGGACAGATCTTAAATATGACGGCCTCGGCGGCAGCGCCATCACGCGGTTCAATCATGAGCCTCACTGCCGAACAGCCGGCAGCTTTAATGGCAGAAGTTCAGAAAATGGTGATGCCCGCGCATCATGACGTAAAAGCGAAAGATGTGAATCTTAAGCGATTGGGAAGTGTGCTTTGGCTGGCGCACGAAAAGAAGCCCTCAGATTTCGAGGAACTGTTGCTGCTCGAGGGCCTCGGTCCGAGGACTCTACAGTCCCTGGCCCTGGTAAGTGAAGTAATTTATGGCACCCCATCCCGGTTTACCGATCCTGCGCGTTTCTCATTCGCACATGGTGGAAAAGATGGCCATCCCTTTCCTGTTCCTTTAAATATCTACGACGACACTATCAGCATTCTTCAGGATGCTGTGCATAAGGCAAAAATCGGGAATTCAGATAAGACGATGGCGATAAAGAAGCTTGGAGAAATTGCCAGGAATGCAGAAAAGGATTTTATACCCAACACTAACCTGGAAGAGGTGATACAGAAAGAGCGGGAGGAATCATGGCGTAATGGAGGCAGAACGGTCTTTGGAAAGTCTAAGCCACCGATGAATACACAGTTAAAATTGTTCTAGGCTTTAGTATGAGAGTGGCTGCCAGGTAATAATCTTCAAGGCTAACAATAGAAAGATCCCTCAGCGCTAAAGCGTGCTTTCGACAGGACAGGAATTTGAAAGCGCTATCGGGGACAGGAATTGAAACGCGTTATCAAGAGGACGGAACCTAAAGGGTGCTATCGGGGCATAAATTGAAGCGGCTGTTACACCGAACCTGGCCCCTGTCATCCTGAACGCTAACCACTATCATGTCGAACGCTAACCACTGTCATGTCGAACGCATGTGAGAGATCTTCTCGCAGCTACCCACGCATATTATTCAGGGAAACTGTAGAAAGATCCCTCAGCGCTAAAACGCGCTATCGGGAGGACAGGAATTAAAACGCGTTATCCGGATGACAGGAATATGAAAGCGCTACCGGGATGAAAAATAGAACGGTACTATTAGGATGACAGAACTGGAACGGTCATACGATTACTTCCCAAACTTCATCTTCAGCTGCTGCAGCATATCCTGATCAACAGGTTTTGCTTCTTCTTCCTTAGACCGAGGTCTTGGTGCAGGTCTGCGCTCCGATTCTGCAGGTGATTTCGACTGCCGCTCGTTCTTCTGCTGCTCTTTTTTTAAACTCCACCTGTCCCAAATCTTTTTAAGACATCGTTTAGTATAAAGAGGAAAATCCCCATTCTGGATCCAGTTATAATAACTTGGTTCTACATCAAGCACATCTTCCACAAGCCGGCCCTTGTGTTTACCAAAATTGATAACCTCCAGTCCATCTTCATTGTATATCATTCTCGCCGCAAAATCTACCGGCTTATTCAGGTTCGTAAACTGATGGAGCGCTTCAATATCGTTCTGAACAGGCTTGGAGATATTCCCTTTCTTATCTTGCCAGTCCAGATTTTCGTACATGCTAATTTGTGCCAATAAGACCTCATATGTCGCTTTTATATCAGCCTCTGCCGAGTGTGCGTTCTCCAGACTCTTTCCGCAATAGAATTTATAAGCTGCCTTTAGCGTACGTTGCTCCATTTGATGGAATATATTCTGAACATCGACGAAATGTCTGTTTTCTATATCAAAATCTATTCCCGCACGCAGAAACTCTTCCATCAGAACAGGTATATCAAACTTATTCGAATTATAACCGGCAAGATCACTATTATCCAAAAAACGAGCCAGTTCCTCTCCCACCTGCTTAAACGTGGGTGCGCTCCTGACGTCTTCATCATAAATCCCATGAATTAATGATGATTCCAGGGGTATTGGCATTCCGGGATTGATCTTCATGGTTTTGATTTCTTCCGATCCATCCGGCATTGCCTTAAGTATGGATATCTCTACTATCCTGTCAGAAGCAACATTCACTCCTGTTGTCTCAAGATCAAAAAAGGCCAGCGGGCGTTTAAGATTTAATTTCATAGTAGGGGTCGATTAGCAATCATAGCAAAATCATTCTCAATAAATATTCCTTGTTGTTTAATCTGAATGCTATCCAAAGATGAGAATACCCAGACCTATACCGATGATCATTACCAGGTAAAGCAGGATCTCGGTTGTTGCGAAGCGCCTATATTTAAGCCAGAACGAATAGTTCTCTTTCATTTTACTCATACTTGGAATTGATAATAATATCGCTAAAATAACGATAAATAAGAAAAGCCAGGTGTTTTGCCGGCATCATTTATGAAATAGCTCATTTCACGCTGCCAGCCCTTGAGAAGTATTTATAGTACCAGGGATCTTTAAGATCGCTTATAATGACACCCTTTGAAGTTGAAGCGTGTACGAATTTATTATTGTGAAGATATATTCCTACGTGACTAAACTTCTGACCATCGAAATCAAAAAACACCAGATCGCCTTCCTTGAGTTGATTCTCATATTTTCTCTTTATTTCACCTGCCATTGAGCGTGCCGTACGAGGCAGGCTCCTGTTATAGATTTCCTTTTCCAGGATCGTGGCAAAGCCCGAGCAGTCCACTCCTTTTTTATCCATCCCGCCGCTGCGATGCGGCACACCCATCCAACTGTCAATAAAGCGGTATAGCTTTTCGTTCTTCAGATCTTTCTCTTTAACATTCAACAGTGATGAATAACGCTCCGTCAGACTCCCCGATTTGACCGTTTTGACCTCAGATACGTCCGTGATAATCTTCTTACCCGCACAGGATGAATAAAAAGCCATGGAAAAGAGGCCCAGTAACAGGTATAAAGCCGGTCTGAATTTTTGCATGTCGCTAAGATCTTATAATATAGAAGTACTACAAACCACAGGTTATGAACATTGTGTGAATAAAAACCCATTTTAAGCAATTGCCAACACTTGGAAAATAAATAATGCTTTTGTCTATGCGGTCTGACTTTCAACAACTGCTCGGCTTAGCATTTCAGGTAAGCCTTCACTTTGCAAGATCGACATACCGAGCCTTTGGTGAGAAATACCACTCTTTAATTTAAAGGAAAAACCCTCTTTGTGATCGTCTGCTTCCGCTTCGAAGCACTTGAATAATACTTTATCATTATCATTGAGTTCATCGGCAAGATGAGTATGATGGCTGGAAACAAAAAAAAGACAGTTGGAAATCATACTAAAGGAACGAATAATCAGTAATGATCCGTCGAATGCATCTTGGGGATTAGTACCTCTAAAAAGCTCATC
>CAZFQV010000289.1:0-3531 GCA_964521175.1 uncultured Sphingobacterium sp. | reverse complement strand
GAACGGCATTTTCCGCTTTATGTGCTGTCTCTTTTATTAGGCATTTCTGAATATCCAATTTACTTTCAATCACTATATTGACAAGCTCATTTTTATCCCTGAAATGAGTATAAATTGTCTTTTTTGACATCCCAAGATGCTTGGCAAGATCATCCATCGTCACACTTTTAAACCCATACTGGCAAAAAAGTCTATCCGACTCAGAAATGATATAATCTTTTACTTCCAATCTACTATCTGTATTATAATCCATCTTTTTAGGGCAGCTCTCTCGTTATAACACGTGATTTTTTTCGAGCGACAAAACTATGGAAACTTTTTTCAATTCCAAAGTTTCCATAAAAAAATTCGATCAAAGTTTTTAATTGGTGTTAACCGAACGATTAGCCTTATCAATTTCTTATTCAGCCAGAGGCATCCGTTATTTCGAAAATCTTATCTTAACTTTGCAAAAAATATCCATAATGAATTTAACTGCCTTATCAGCCATTTCTCCAATAGATGGTCGTTATCACAAGACTACCCAAGAACTTTCCGCATATTTTTCTGAGTCTGCTCTGATAAAATTCAGGGTTTATGTAGAAATTGAATACTTCATTGCTCTTTGTGAGCTGCCGCTACCGCAATTGAAAGATTTTGAACATTCGCGGTTCGAAGAACTAAGATCAATATACACAGAGTTCACCGAGTCTGATGCGATGGAGATTAAAAACATCGAACAGGTTACCAATCATGACGTTAAAGCAGTTGAATATTTCATTAAGAATAGATTCGAAAAGTTTCATTTAAACGAATTCAAAGAATTTATACACTTCGGACTCACTTCACAGGATATAAATAATACAGCAATTCCGCATTCGTTCCGACTGGCCATTGAAAATACATACTTGCCTGTGATAGATGAACTGTTAAATACATTGAAATCGCGTATAAAGGAATGGGCAGATATTCCAATGCTTGCTCATACCCACGGTCAGCCTGCTTCTCCTACAAGGCTTGGAAAGGAATTAAACGTATTTACCGAACGGATTGAGACCCAGTTAAAGCAATTGAAAGCAATTCCTTTTTCAGCCAAGTTCGGCGGTGCTACCGGTAATTTCAATGCGCATCATATTGCATATCCAAATATAGACTGGGTTTCTTTTGGGAATAGGTTTGTCGGCCAAGGCTTAAAGCTTACACGTTCACAATACACCACACAAATCGAACATTACGACAATTTTGCAGCTCACTGCGATGCGCTTAAGAGAATCAATACCATCCTGATTGATCTTAACAGGGATATTTGGTCGTATATTTCGATGAACTACTTCAAACAACAGATAAAAGAAGGAGAAGTCGGCTCCTCAGCCATGCCACACAAAGTCAATCCTATCGACTTTGAAAATTCTGAAGGTAACTTAGGGTTAGCGAACGCTATGTTCGAGCACCTTTCGGCGAAACTGCCAATTTCAAGACTGCAGCGGGATCTGACTGATTCGACGGTATTGAGGAATGTAGGGGTGCCCGTCGCACATACCCTCATTGCCTTAAAATCAACTATAAAAGGTCTGAAAAAACTTTTGATCAATAAAGACAGCATTCAGAAAGATTTGGATAGCAACTGGGCAGTGGTTGCAGAGGCTATCCAAACCATCCTTCGCAGAGAAGCCTATCCGAACGCTTACGAAGCTTTAAAGGAATTAACGCGCACAAATACCCATGTTACCCAGGATACCATATCTCAATTTGTGGACACGCTGGATATCTCTGACGACGTTAAATCGGAATTGAAGCGAATTAACCCCAGTAGTTATACAGGTGTATGACAGTGGTCACCTTGATGTAAAAACTTTCAGTGACGCGCTTCTCAGTTTAAAATTTCGTAAATTTGGGGATCATATTATAATTACATAGCAATGAGTACAGCAACTTCGACAACAAACGTATATACTGAGATTACCCCTAATCCCGCTACCCGCAAGTTTTTGGTTAACAGGCTTTTAGCTAATAATAGCGTAGACTTCCCGGATAAGGAAAGTGCTGAAAAGTCACCATTCGCACGTGAGCTTTTCAAATTTAACTTTGTAACCGGAGTATTTTTTGCAAGTAACTTTGTCACCATCACGAAGTCAGAGTCTGCACGGTGGGAGGATATTGAACCTATATTAAAGGAGTTCGTAAAAGGTGCTGTTGAATCGGAACTGGTTATTTTGCATAAAGAAGAAGCGGTCTCAAGCTTTGAAGGCAATGAAACAGAAATAAAAATTCAGCAGATTCTACACGATTATGTACGCCCGGCTGTAGAGCAAGATGGTGGTGCTATTAGCTATAAATCTTTTCAGGAGGGAGTAGTAACCGTTGAGCTTCGTGGGTCATGCAGTGGATGTCCCTCATCAACCATCACTCTTAAATCAGGTATTGAAAATCTATTGAAACGTATGGTGCCCGAGGTTACCGAAGTGATTTCTGAAGCTGTCTAACTGACACTTTGAAAAAAAACCCTGGTTCCAGCGACCAGGGTTTTTTTGTTTTAATTGAATTCCTTTTTAATGATCCCCAGCAATTCTTCAGAGATATGACTATTGGTAGCGATCATTTCCCTTCTGCTTATGCAATGATTGCCTCCTGAGAAATCAAAAACCTGCCCCCCCGCTTCAGTTACTAATACAATACCAGCCGCCACGTCATAAGAATTCAGGTTGTATTCAAAATAACCATCGAAACGGCCACAGGCGACATATGCCAAATCCACGGCTGCAGAGCCTATTCTACGAAGCCCGTGGCACTGTTGCATCAGGCACCGCATGACGTTCAGATACGCCTCCTGTTTTTCAAAGTCGTAATAAGGAAAACCCGTAGCCAGCAGGGTGTGCGAAATTGTCCCGGCTTTAGAAACAGATATTCGTTTGCCATTAAGATATGCTCCACCATTCTTCCATGCCGTGAAACATTCATCGCGGTTAATTTCATAGACAACCCCTAGGACCAATTCCCCATATTTCTGCAATGCAATACTTACCGAATAAGTCGGTATTCCATGAATAAAATTCGTAGTCCCATCCAGCGGGTCAATAATCCAGTTATATTCTTCAGCCAGGATAGTATTGGTCTTTTCCTCCGTCACAAAGCCAGCCTCCGGAAGTATGCGTGATAAGCCTTTTACGATAGTCTGTTCTGCAGTTTTATCCACATACGAAACCATATCATTAAGGCCCTTATATTCGACGCTTTGCCGATCAAAGATTAAAGACTCACCACGAATAAATTCACCGGCTTCTTTGCTCAGGGATACTACTTTATCAACGAGTAGAGAGAGATTCATATTAATCTGAAGAAAGAGTTGCAGGCTTATTTTTTGCGTGTTTTACCGACCAAATAAGTCCGGCAATACCGGTTAGAACCAACACCGCAGAAATAAGCTCAGCCTGAGTAAAAGCGATACCGAAAACGTGATACTTTGAATTCACCCGTATAGTTTCGATCAAAAAACGCTCGATACCATTGAATATAAAATAGATAGAAATCATCACACCGGGAACCTTAATTCGA
>CAZFQV010000288.1:0-3540 GCA_964521175.1 uncultured Sphingobacterium sp. | reverse complement strand
GTAAACAGCTGGCCGACCGGGCTATTGGCTACGGTATCGATGGTTATCGTATCGATGGTAATAATATTCTCGAAGTCTTTCACACCATCAACAGGCTCGCACAAGATATCCGTCAAAACCCGAGGCCAATACTGATTGAATGTATGACTTTTCGTATGAGGGGTCATGAAGAGGCTTCCGGCACTAAATACATCCCACCAGAACTATTCATCGATTGGGAGAAAAAAGACCCTCTGAAAAACTATGAAAATTATCTCTTAAAAGAAGGTATAATCACTGAGCGTGTTATAACAGATATAAAACAAGAGCTCAAAAACGAAATCGAAACCGCCCTGGAGGTTGCAAACGCCGCGGAAGACATTAACGCACATACTAAAAAGGAATTAAATGACATGTATGCCCTCAATGACAGTCCTACGGTTCATCCTAAAAATCAGCGTGTCAGCTCAGAAATGAGATACATCGATGCCATTAGTGACGCGCTTCGTCAGTCGATGCGAAACTCCCGGGAGCTTGTCATTATGGGGCAGGATATTGCCGAGTATGGCGGTGCATTTAAGATCACTCAAGGCTTTCTTGAAGAGTTTGGTAAAGCTAGAATCAGGAACACGCCTATCTGTGAATCGGCAATTATTGGTGCCGGACTCGGCTTATCAATCAATGGCGGTAAATCGGTAATCGAGATGCAGTTTGCTGATTTCGTAAGCTGTGGCTTTAACCAAATCATTAATAACCTGGCGAAGACCCATTACCGCTGGGGCGAAAAAGCCGACGTGGTTGTACGCATGCCTACTGGTGCGGGAACAGGAGCCGGGCCCTTTCACTCACAGAGCAATGAAGCATGGTTCACCAAGACCCCGGGGCTCAAAGTAGTCTATCCGGCATTCCCTTCGGATGCAAAGGGTCTCTTAAACGCTGCGATTGCTGATCCCAATCCGGTTATTTACTTTGAACATAAATACCTGTACCGGTCTATTTCAGAGCCTGTACCCGACGAATATTACACGCTTGAGATAGGCCAGGCAAAGCTTATCCGAGAAGAGTGGCAGCTCAGCATTATCAGCTACGGCCTGGGAGTGCATTGGGCTCTGGAATACCTGAATAAAAATCCTGACCTATCTGCCGATCTCCTTGACCTTCGTAGCCTGCAACCTTGGGATAAAATAGCGGTCGAAAGCTCAGTAAAAAAGACCGGTAAAGTGCTCATTTTACATGAAGACACATTAACGTGTGGTTTCGGTGCTGAAATCAGCGCCCATCTGGCGGAACATTGTTTCGAATTTTTGGACGCTCCCATTAAACGCTGCGCAAGTTTGGATACTGCCATTCCCATGAATAAAGCGTTGGAAGATAACTTCCTGGCTAATGCACGGTTTGAACAGCAGGTAAAAGAGCTTATTGAATATTAGAAGTACACCCTAACTAAATAAGCCCTAACTCTGATGTTCCTCGTGCAGTTTAACCTCTGCCAAGGGATTAAAAAGATACATCAGGCCAGTCTTTACTTCGACGCATTTAAACCTTTTTCTGACTCGTTCACCTTTTCTAAAAATACGACCGTTCTTCATCGCAAACAGATTGTTCATGGGAATATTCTCGACATGAACCATGCCCTCGGCTTTATGATCATAGCGATGCAGCGTTCTGAAGAGGTTGAGATCTGTGCAACTCGACGCAGCAGGGTTTTCAAGATAAATGATAATTGCCTGCTTTACGTCTGGCGGGAAAACCTCCTGTTCAAAAAACGGTCGCATCATCCGCTTAAAATTGCTTTTCCATTCCATCCCATGAGGTTTGGCATTGCGCTTATGCTCATTCCAGGTGAGCAGATGAGCGAACTCATGAACCGTCGTAATTAGAAAGGCGTAGGGATTAAGATTATAATTGACCGATATACGGTGTCCTGCTCCTTTAAAAGGATGCCGGTAATCACCGTATTTGGTAGTCCGCCCGCGAGAGACTTTAAACTCACATTTAAAGTAATCGATCCATCGGGCAATTACAGGCGCCGCGCCGGGAGGCAGATATCGGTTAAGGACATTGACTTTATCCAAATTTTACTTCAATAGCTGGTATACTATCAGACTCGCAATATAAGCGAGCCCAGTCATGTAAACAAATTGAATAGCCGGCCAGCTCCAGCTGTTAGTTTCCCTTTTTACAACGGCCAGGGTACTAACACATTGCATGGCGAAAGCATAAAATACCATCAAAGAAAATGCGACGGCTGTAGTGAACACCGGCAAACCAGTTTGAGGATTCTTAGCGGATTGCATTTTTTCTCTTACGGAATCCAGGTGTGAATCGTCGCCTTCCACGCTGTAAATTGTAGCCATCGTTCCCACAAAAACTTCGCGCGCCGCAAAAGAAGTTATCAATGCAATACCGATCTTCCAGTCGAAACCCAAAGGCTTGATAACAGGCTCGATGGACCTGCCCAAAATGCCAGCATAAGAATTTTCCAACTTTTCCGTAGACTGAAGCCTGCTGATTTCATCGGCAGGGTAATTTTTTACATACTCATCCGATTGATACTTTTGCTCTATCCTATCAAAGCGCCGGCCGGGTCCGTAGGAAGATAATACCCAAAGAATGATCGATACGGCAATAATAATCTTTCCCGCTTCGAGCACAAAAGCTTTGACGCTTTTATACATCGTCATTAACACGTTACCCCACCGGGGCATTCGATAAACAGGGAGCTCCATAATGAAGTAACCGCGTTCTCGTGAACGGATAATCACCTTCATTGCCCATGCCACTACAATAGCGCTTACGAGGCCAAGCACATACATCGCCATCAGGGCAACACCCTGCATATTGATGAAACCCCAGACTTTCACATCCGGCACTACCAGAGAGATTAATAGCGTGTAAACGGGCAGACGGGCAGAACAGGCGATCAATGGAGTAACCATAATGGTGATCATCCTGTCTTTCCAGTTTTCAATGTTACGAGTGCTCATGATGGACGGTACTGCACAAGCAAAGCCCCCGATCAACGGAACGACAGACTTGCCGCTTAATCCAACCTTACGCATAACTTTATCTAACATAAAGGTAACACGCGACATGTACCCGGTGTCTTCCAGAATGGATATGAAAGCGAATAGAATAGCGATCTGGGGAATAAAAATAATCACCCCGCTTAATCCGGCAAGAATACCGTCAATAATTAAATCGGTCAGAATCCCTGGAGTAAGATACCGATGACCTATATCAGCCATCCACACAAACATCGACTCAATCAAAGACATCGGATATTCGGACCAGGCAAATATCGCCTGGAAAATGATAAACAAGATTGAAAAGAATATCAGGAATCCCCAGATCTTATGAGTAAGGACATTATCTATCCTATTGCTCATGGATTCCTTTTTTGAGTCTGAATTTAACTTTACTGTATCAAACAGTATGTCATTGATAAGGTTGAAACGATTGATGGTTTCCAGAGCCTGCAACTTCTGGGAATGAAAAGCAAACTCCTAGTCGCGATCGTTCTTGTGGTCGCCGAGCGCCGCGATCACGTCATCCACGCTG
>CAZFQV010000287.1:0-3541 GCA_964521175.1 uncultured Sphingobacterium sp. | reverse complement strand
GGGCAAGTAATTTAGTTGAGGGGGAGGAAATGCTTCCGGTTACGGGAGTGTCTCCCCCTCTTTTTATTTAATCAAAGAAAATGGACAATTCCAAAATAACAAAACGAAATCGGGTTCTTATCTTTATAAGTGGCCTTGCTTTAATATCGGTTTTGTTTATACCAATCTGGCAGATTGATCTTCAGGCGCCACAGTATCCTGAAGGGCTGACTCTGCTGATATACGCCGACGGACTTGCCGGAAATGTAGACATCATCAACGGATTGAATCATTATATAGGAATGAAGACTCTGCATAACGAAGATTTTATTGAATTCGTTGTATTGCCAGGTATCATCCTGGCTTATGCCATTTTATTTATGTTATGTGCTCTGTCAGGAAGAAAAAAATGGATGAATATCCTTTTTGCACTTTTTGTAATTTTCGGTATTTTAGCCATGGCCGATTTCTGGCATTGGGAATATAATTACGGTCATAATCTGGACCCTAACGCTGCAATTATCGTTCCCGGACAGGCTTATCAGCCCCCTCTGATAGGGTTTAAACAATTGCTGAATTTCGGTGCCTATTCCGTACCTGCCATCGGAGGGTGGATCTTTATAGGTGCAGGCGCCATCCTTGCCTTTGCAGTAGTAACGGAGTGGAAAGGCAAAAAATCAACAGGCCAAAAACTCCCTCTTGTTATTTTGCTGCTGACAGTCTTTTCACTGAGCGCTTGCAGCAATAAACCCGAAGCCTTTCGTCTTGGAAGGGATGCTTGCGACTATTGTAAGATGACCATTAGCGATGCGAGATTCGGAGCACAGATTATCACGAATAAAAGCAAAATCTATAAATTCGACGACCCGCATTGTATCCTCGCTTTTCTTGAGGAGGGCCAGTTGGCAAAGGAAGATATTGCTGAGGTGTATTTTTCCGACTTCAATGCTCCTCATGATCTTTTGAACGTGGAGGACGTTCATTTCCTACAAAGTCCCAAATTCAACAGCCCTATGAACGGAAACATAGGCGCCTTCAGGGATGAAGATAGCCTGGCTAAGGCCTTGGCGTCGTATTATGGTAATGCCATTTCATGGGAGGACATGCAAAAATGAGGTATTTGGTCTTTCTGATCTGCCTGTTTTTATGGAATCATTCCTATTCACACACGATAAGAGTTGGCACAACACGCACTATTAAAACAATACGTGCGGGAATCGATGCCGCAGGCGTTGGCGATACTATATTAGTAGATAAGGGTTATTACAAGGAGAAAAACTTAATTATCAGCAAAACTATTGTTCTTTCGGGTATAGGCTATCCTACGCTAGACGGAGAAAATAAATACGAGGTGATCTCTGCAAACGCAGATAATCTGGTTATTGAAGGATTCAAAGTCATAAATTCCGGCATATCTAGCATGGACGACCTTAGCGGGATCAGAATATACGATAGCAGAAACGTCGTCGTCAGAAATAATATTTTCGAGAATGCCTTCTTTGGGATATATATTCAGAATAGCGTAAACTGTCAGATCCTTAATAACCATTTGACTGCATCTGCTACCGAAGAGCATCAAAGCGGCAACGGCATACATTGCTGGAAAGGCGATAGCCTGCGGATTAGCGGCAATGAAATCCGGGGACATCGCGATGGCATCTATTTTGAATTTGTGACCAATTCAGTGGTAGAGCACAATAAGGCGGAAAATAACCTCCGGTATGGCCTGCACTTTATGTTTTCAAACGATGACGTGTATGAAGACAATACTTTTCGAAATAATGGCTCAGGAGTTTCGGTGATGTTTTCGAAAAAAATAAAAATGTACAATAACACTTTCGAAGAAAACTGGGGAGATGCTTCAAACGGCATCCTGTTAAAAGAAATTTCAGACGCCTGGCTCGAGGGAAATCATTTCTCAAAAAATACACGTGCGATTTTCATGGAAGGAGCTAACAGGATTTTTATGAGAAAGAATAGCTTCGAAAATAATGGCTGGGCCCTGAAAATTCAGGCAAGCTGCATGGATGTAGTACTCGAAAGGAATAATTTTATCGGCAATACGTTTGACGTTGGCACCAATGGATCATTGGTACTTAATACTTTTAGGAATAACTATTGGGATAAATATGAAGGATATGACCTGAATAAGGACAACATCGGTGACATTCCTTTCAGGCCGGTGAGCATGTATTCGATGATCGTTGAAAGGTTTCCAGTGGCGATGATATTATTCAGAACATTCATCACTACCCTACTGGATAAAACCGAAAAAATATTGCCGGGTCTAACCCCTGAAAATCTAAAAGATGATGCGCCTTTGATGAAGAAGGCCTTCTGATATCCGAAAACGGAGAAAGAAAAAGTATAAAACATGATTGTAGCAGAAAATGTGAGCAAGCAGTTTGGGAAATTGAAAGCCCTTGATAATGTATCCGTAAGTTGCGAACAGAGCGAATGTATTGCGTTGATTGGCCCCAATGGTTGCGGAAAGACTACCCTTATCAAATCCATCCTTGGAATGGTATTGCCCGACAGCGGCTCCATTAAATTTATGGGTAACAATATCCAAAACGAATGGCAATACCGTGAAAAAATTGGCTATATGCCTCAAATCGGAAGGTATCCCGATAACATGACTATTGGGCAGATCCTGGACATGATGAAGGATATCCGAAATAACAATACCTCTTTGGATGAGGACTTAATCAAAGCCTTTTCAATTAACAAGCTTCTCGACAAAAGAATGCGTACGCTATCGGGTGGAACGATCCAAAAAGTTAGCGCATCGCTAGCGTTTATGTTTAATCCTGCCGTGCTCATTCTTGACGAACCTACCGCCGGACTGGACCCTGTTGCCTCAGAGCTTCTTAAAGAAAAGATCATCGCGGAAAAGGAAAAGGGTAAACTGGTACTAATAACCTCGCATATTCTAAGCGACCTTGATGATCTGATTAGCGGGATCGTTTATATGCAGGATGGTAAAATAATTTTTCATAAGAGCATTGAAGACTTAAGAAGAGATACAGGTGAAGAGAGACTAGTAAAATCGATCGCTCAGGTAATGGCTGCGAACTATGAATAAGATCATCAAATATGTAATCACAGACATCCTAAGGAATAGGATTGTGATTATCTACACCCTTTTCTTGCTAGCGGCCTCGCTAAGCGTGTTCGGCCTGGAAGATAATAGTAGTAAAGGGCTGTTGAGTCTGCTCAACATCATCCTTATCATTGTGCCTTTGGTGAGCATCGTTTTTTCTACTATTTATGCATACAATTCATCCGAGTTTATTGAATTGCTGGTTAGTCAGCCCCTGAAGAGAAAAACGATCTGGCTCAGTCTTTTTGCCGGCCTCGCCTTTTCTCTGTCTATTGCTTTTTTTATCGGTGCCGGCATTCCGGTTTTGATTTATCAAGCCAATACCATTGGTATCGCCATGATTCTGACCGGTGTCCTAATCAGCGTAATTTTTACTGCGATAGCCTTGCTGGCTACCGTATGGACACGGGATAAGGCCAAGGGCATAGGTGCAGCAATCATGCTTTGGCTTTATTTTTC
>CAZFQV010000286.1:0-3543 GCA_964521175.1 uncultured Sphingobacterium sp. | reverse complement strand
AAAAGGTAAAGGCTTTCAGGGCGTGGTAAAACGTCATGGCTTTAGCGGTGTTGGTGGTCAGACTCACGGTCAGCACAACCGTTTAAGAGCTCCCGGTTCATTGGGTGCGTCTTCATGGCCTTCACGTGTATTTAAAGGAATGCGCATGGCTGGCCGTATGGGCGGTGATCGCGTTAAAATTCAAAACCTTCAGGTTTTGAAAGTGTATTCAGAGCAAAACTTATTAGTGGTTAGCGGTTCAATTCCGGGAGCTAAGGGTTCTTACGTAATCGTTGATAAATAAGAAGATGGAAGTTAAGGTTATAAATATATCAGGACAAGAAACAGGTGCCAAGGTGCAGCTTCCTGATGCGATCTTCGCTGTAGAACCAAACGATCATGCGATCTATTTAGATGTAAAGCAATACTTGGCTAATCAACGTCAGGGAACGCATAAATCTAAGCAACGTAATGAGATCGCCGGATCTACCAGAAAATTATATAAACAAAAAGGTACTGGCGGTGCCCGTGCGGGTTCTGTCAAATCACCATTGTTTAACGGTGGCGGCCGCATATTCGGCCCGCAGCCCCGTGATTACAGCTTCAAGCGTAACAAAAAGCTTAAATCATTAGCCCGTAAATCGGCTCTTACCTATAAAGCACAAGACAACAGTATCGTTGTTTTAGAAGATTTCAGCTTCGATACGGTTAAGACAAAGAATTACATCAAACTGGTAGCCGATCTGAACCTAGCGGAAGCCAAAACTTTGTTGGTATTGCCGGCTTCAAACAACAATATTTATTTATCGAGCAGAAATTTGAAGAAAGCAAAGGTGGTAACTGCCGCTGAATTGAATACTTATGACGTATTAAATGCAGGCACCTTATTGCTGACTACATCAACTGTTAAAACATTAACGGAGGCGTTTGCGAAGTAAGATGGAAATTTTAAAGAAACCTATTTTAACGGAAAAAGCATCGGACCTGACTGAAAAGTTGAACCGGTACTCTTTCAAAGTTGATCACAGAGCCAATAAGTTAGAGATCAAATCAGCGATCGAAAAAATGTATGGCGTAAATATCAAGGCCGTCAACACGATGGTGGTATTTGGAAAAGCTAAATCGCGTAATACTAAAGCAGGTGTGGTAACAGGGAATAGCCCTAAGTACAAGAAAGCAATAGTGACGCTTAATGATGGTGAAACTATCGACTTTTACAGCAATATTAATTAAGACATGGCAGTAAGAAGATATAAACCGGTTACCCCGGGTACTCGTTTCAGAGTAGGAGGAGTTTTCTCTGATGTGACTACTAACGTTCCAGAAAAATCGTTGGTAACCAGCATCAAGAAATCCGGGGGTAGAAATAATTCCGGTAAAATGACTATGCGTTATCTCGGTGGGGGACATAAAAAGTCATACCGATTGATCGATTTTAAACGCGATAAAAATAATATCCCCGCAACAGTTGCCACTATCGAATATGACCCGAATCGCAGCGCACGTATTGCATTGGTGCATTACGCTGATGGCGAGAAACGTTATATTATTGCTCCTGATGGCTTGAAAGTTGGAATGAAGATCACCTCGGGTGAGGGCTCTGCTCCTGAAGTAGGGAATGCATTGCCGCTGAAGAGTATTCCACTTGGATCCATCATTCATAACATTGAGTTAAACCCTGGCCAGGGTGCTACCATTGCCAGAAGTGCCGGTACTTATGCTCAGCTTTCGGCTCGTGATGGGAAATATGCAATTATTAAGATGCCTTCAGGTGAAACCAGGATGATTCTGGCTTCCTGTATTGCAACAATAGGTGCCGTTTCCAATTCAGAGAAGGCAAATGAGGTTCTGGGAAAAGCAGGACGTAAACGTTGGCTAGGACGTCGTCCGAGAGTTCGCGGTGTTGCTATGAATCCGGTCGATCACCCTATGGGTGGTGGTGAAGGAAGATCGTCTGGTGGTCATCCTCGCTCCAGAAAAGGTTTATTATCGAAAGGTTTCAAAACCCGTGATAAGAAAAAAGCATCTGATCGTTACATCATAGAGAGAAGGAAGAAATAATGGCTCGTTCAATAAAAAAAGGACCCTACATCGATCATAACGTAGAGAAGAAAGTATCTGCGATGAATGAGGGCAACAGAAAATCAGTGATCAAAACATGGTCACGTAGGTCAATGATCTCTCCAGATTTCGTAGGCCATACCTTTGCAGTGCATAACGGTAACAAGTTTATTCCTGTGTACGTAACAGAAAACATGGTTGGTCATAAGCTTGGGGAATTTTCTCCGACAAGGACATTCAGGGGTCACTCTGATAAGAAAAAATAAGCAATGGAAGCAATAGCAAAATTAAATAATTGCCCTACCTCACCACGTAAGATGAGATTGGTTGTTGATCTGATCAGAGGTGAGCGGGTTGAGAAGGCCTTATATATTTTGAAGTATACCAACAAGGAAGTAGCAATACGGGTTGAGAAACTTTTATTATCAGCTATCAAAAATTGGGAGTCTAAAAATGAGGGACAACGTCCTGAAGACAATGAATTGTTTGTAAAGACAATCATGGTTGATGGAGGCCGTCAATTAAAGAGATTAAGACCAGCTCCTCAGGGACGCGGACATAGAATTCGTAAGCGTTCGAACCACGTTACCCTGATAGTTGATAGTAAGAATAGTGAACCAAAAACTAAGTAAGGAGATATGGGACAAAAAGCACATCCAATAGGTAACAGGTTAGGGATCATCAAAGGTTGGGATTCTAACTGGTTCGGTGGGAACGATTACTCCGATAAATTAGTTGAGGACGAAAAGATCAGGAAATACCTCGCTGCACGTATTTCAAAGGGCGGAATATCCAAAGTGGTTATTGAGCGGACTTTGAAGCGAATCACCATTACCATCCATACTGCCCGTCCGGGTATCGTCATTGGTAAAGGAGGTCAGGAAGTAGATAAGATCAAAGAAGAATTAAAAAAGCTAACCAAGAAAGACGTTCAGATCAATATTTTTGAGATTAAACGCCCGGAGTTAGATGCACAGTTAGTAGGTGAGGGTATTGCTAAACAACTTGAAGCAAGGATTTCTTTCCGACGGGCGATGAAGACATCGATCGCATCAACCATGCGTATGGGTGCTGAGGGAATTAAGATCATGTGTTCAGGGCGTTTAGGTGGTGCTGAGATGGCCCGTACTGAACAATATAAAGACGGACGTGTGCCTTTGCATACTTTCCGCGCCGATATTGATTATGCTTTATCCGAAGCTTTAACCACTTATGGGAAGATCGGTGTTAAGGTTTGGATCATGAAGGGCGAAGTTTACGGTAAGCGTGATCTTTCTCCTAACATCGGTCAAACAACCGGAGTTAAAGGTAGAGGACCGGAAGGTGCTGCACCGGGTGGTTACGGTGGTGGCGAAAGACGCGGAGGCGGAGATCGCCGCGACAATCGTGGATCCGGGGACAGAAGAGGTGGTGGAAGCCACCGTGGTGGACCTGGGCAAAATCGCGGAGCTAATGCCGGAGGCGGTTTCAGAGGTAAGAAATAATTAGAACAGACATCGTTAG
>CAZFQV010000285.1:0-3550 GCA_964521175.1 uncultured Sphingobacterium sp. | reverse complement strand
GACCCGTCACTGAACATGAAGTTCCCCGGGCCTATCCGTTCATCTAAGTCGGATACTTTATGTCTTAGAAAAGAGCGATAATCATTTTCAGGCACAAAACAGATCTCGTAGCTTTCAGATTTATTGGCCAGCTCGGTTTGACCCATATCCTTTGCCATCTGCCGGATCTCCGATTTCGCGAAACTACCCAAAGGGAATTGGGTGCGTGCCAGATTTTCCTGAGAAACTCCCCAGAGCACGTAGGATTGATCCTTATGTTCGTCCTTACCCTTGGATATCACGTACCTGCCGTTTCCCTGCAGACGGATATTGGCATAATGTCCGGTAGCAATAAATTCACAATCCAGTTTATTTGCTCTCTTCAGCAGTGCCTCCCACTTAATATGCGTGTTACATAATACACAGGGATTTGGAGTCCGCCCTGAAAGATATTCATCAACGAAATTGTCTATGACGAAATCCCCAAACTCATCGCGAATGTCCAAAATGTAATGCGGAAAACCATAGCCTACAGCTAAAGCCCGGGCATCGTTTATACTGTCCAGACTGCAGCAACCGGTTTCTTTAGAAGATCCGCCTGAGGAAGCATAATCCCAGGTTTTCATGGTGAGACCTATTACTTCATAGCCCTGCTCATGGAGCATCACTGCCGCCACCGAACTATCAACACCGCCACTCATGGCTACCAGAACTCTGCCTCTTTTACTCATTGGATTTATTGGAGCAAAGATAGGGCATAAGCAGGTACGGTTTATAAGCAGAATGTAAAGCATTTATGCTTATCTGTATTTTATATCTACCAAATGATGGATATTTTAATTATATCTATTTTTTGATAGATAAAAGAAATAATTCTTATCTTTATATTATATTCGGTTACACTATGAAAAATGCGTGCATAATTACCGGCGATATTATCGGCTTCACCACAATCCCTCCGGCACGAAGGAAGCAGCTCGCGGAGGCAAGTATGGAACTGCTCGTACGCTGGACAGGAAACCCGGCTTATGCCAGTTTCTTTCGGGGCGACAGCTTCCAGGTATTGTTTCAGGACGTTGGCACAGCGATTAGAAGAGCTATTCAGCTAAGGTGTTGGTTTAAAAAGCAATCAGAGAACTCGGATCGCATGTTGGACGCAAGGATGGTCATCGGACTGGGCGAGGTTGCTTACTACGGCAAAACTATCCTGGATTCTGATGGCGAGGCTTTTCATTTGTCGGGTCGTGCTTTTGACAAGTTAGATGAAACAGAGAATTTATTGATTGAAACCAGAGATGAGCACATTAATAGTCAGTTTAAGGTGCTGTTCGCACTGGCAGAGGTGATTATGGCCAACTGGACCATCACTCAGGCAGAAGCGATTTATCTCCTTTTGGAGGGTAAAACACAGCAACAAATAGCTAATGAACTTCACATTGGGCAATCTGCTGTAAATAATCGGATCAAGCTTTCGCATTGGAAGCAAATTGAAAAAATGAATATTTATATTGAGTCATTAATCGGGCAAGAATGATAGCCTCTCCAGAACTTAGTATTTTCCTGCGCTTGGTTTTGGCGCATCTTGTAAGCGATTTTATTCTTCAGCCTTCCTCCTGGGTGGCAGATCGTCAAACCCGCAAATACCGTTCAGAGAAGCTCTACCTCCACGTGATCATCACCACCCTGTTGGCCTGGTTGTTTTCCGGTTTATGGAATCAGTTCTGGCTTCCTCTGGTCATTATGCTGAGCCATTTTTTTATCGATCTGTGGAAATCATACAGACCGCAGAGATTGAGGTATTTTATCATTGACCAGGCGCTCCATATTTTCGTTCTTGTTGTTATCTGGTTAGAGTTGTTTGCGCTCTGGGATGACTTAGCCTGTCAAGCTGTGAATATTTACAATGACAATCGTGTTTTAATAGTGTTATGCGGATATCTCACCGTAACATGGCCCCTCGGTATCATCATTGGTATCGCAACGGACAGATGGCGCAGGGAACCAGGGGTTAATACTGACGGACTTGCATACGCAGGTATGTGGATTGGTTTTCTGGAACGTTTTCTGATCTTTACCTTCATCCTAATGAATCAATATACTGCCATAGGCTTCCTGATTGCGGCTAAGTCGGTACTTCGTTTTAACGATAAGGAAAGCGGCACTCAGAAGAAAACTGAATACGTATTGATCGGCACCCTAATGAGTTTTTCGGCATCCCTGGCACTTGGAATTGCACTGAAATATCTTATAGACATCATTGGATAAACACAGTTTTGATATTGACGAATTCCCGGATTCCATATACGCCCAGCTCCCTGCCAAAGCCGGATCTTTTGATTCCTCCGAAGGGAAGACGAGGATCAGATTTAACGAGTGCGTTTACAAAGCAGGAACCTGCCTGAAGCTGTTCAGAAGCTATCTTTTCGGCATGCGCAATATTCTGTGAAAAGACCGCAGCTCCGAGTCCGAAGGGGGAGTCGTTTGCTTTTTCTACGGCGTCCTGCTCATCATCAGCGCTAATAATAGCTGCTACGGGGCCAAATAACTCTTCATCATACGCTGGCATCCCCTTTTTTACGTTTGTGAGGATGGTTGCCGGGTAAAAGGCATTATTTCCTTCCGGAATAGATCCCCCCAGGATGCATACTGCGCCCATTTCTATACTTTTTTGTACCTGTTGATGTAGTGCATCGCGCAGGTCTTTTCTCGCCTGCGGGCCGATATCAGTCTTTTCGTCAAAAGGATCTCCCATGACTTTTGAAGCCATCTTTGTAAGGAATAATTCGGTAAATTTTCTCTCAGCCGACCGGACAACGATGAACCGCTTGGCCGCGATACAGCTTTGACCGCTATTAATTATTCTGCTGTTTGCGCAGGTTTCTGCGGCAAGCTCCGGATCGGCATCAGATAGAATTATATAGGCGTCACTGCCGCCCAACTCGAGAACAGATTTTTTAATCAGAGAGGCTGCCTTTGCGGCCACTTGCTTACCTGCTTCAGTGCTTCCGGTGAGAGTAACTGCTTGTATGTCGGCGTTATCCAGGATGTTCTCAACCTCAGAACCCGGGATAAGCAGCGTGCGAAATATATTTTTCGGGAAGCCAGCATCCTGGATGATCGTTTCGATTTCAAGGGCACAGCCAAAAACGTTAGATGCATGCTTCAATACCGCGCCATTACCAGCCATCAGCGCAGGGGCTAGAAAACGGAAAACCTGCCAAAAAGGGAAATTCCATGGCATGACAGCCAGGATCACTCCAAGAGGCTGGAAGCATACATAACTTTTTAAAGCTCCCGTGTCAATGATTTCTTCCTTTAAAAAAGAGGCGGCATTTTCGGCATAATATTCACAGACGGCGGCGCATTTTTCAATTTCCGTCCTGCCTGCGGATAATGGTTTACCCATTTCACGCGCCATCAGCGCTGCGAGGTCTTCACTGCGTGAACGCAACAGGCTTGCAGCGTGGATAAGATATACTGCTCTGTCGGCAAATGAAACGCGACTCGAGCCCTTTGATGAATCATTTACAGCGCCTATGATTTCGCTTACCTCTTCTGGTCTGTGGGTTTG
>CAZFQV010000284.1:0-3555 GCA_964521175.1 uncultured Sphingobacterium sp. | reverse complement strand
CCATCGCTTTCAAACTGGAAGGTACCATTGGTATCTCCTCGCTGGTAGAGTTCGAAGGTCTTGACATCATCCAGCGGAATATAATCGATATCGATATCGATATTATAGTTCTGTTTAATTAACCTGAGGGCGTCCTTAATAATGGTCAGCGTTTTAAGTCCCAGGAAATCCATTTTTATGACCCCTGCATCCTCTATGACCCTGCCATCGAACTGGGTAACCAGCAGCTCTGATTCCTTGGACGTAGCAACCGGGATAATATCGGTCAGGTCATAGGGTGCGATAATTATTCCTGCAGCGTGCACGCCCACGTTACGTACGGATCCCTCCAGCACCAGCGCCTCTTTAAGAACCCTCGACTGAAGCGTATCGCCATCTTCAAGTATCTTACGTAGCTTTTTGATATTCTCGAAATCTTCAGGGTTCTGATCTTTTTTAACCAACTCGATTGGTGCCGTCATCACCTGTACGAGACTCGTACCAGGCCTGTCGGGTACCAGTTTGGCTAATATATTAGATTCTGAAAGCGGCAGGTCGAGCACTCTGGCGACGTCCTTTATACTCGATTTGGCTGCCATGGAACCGTAAGTAATGATCTGAGCGACCTGGTTTTTGCCATACTTTTCCACTACGTAATCGATTACTTTCTGACGACCAGAGTCATCAAAATCGGTATCAATATCGGGCATCGACTTACGGTCGGGATTCAAAAACCGTTCGAACAGGAGATTGTATTTAATCGGGTCGATATTGGTGATGCCTATACAATAAGCTACCGCAGAACCGGCTGCCGAGCCTCGTCCCGGACCGATAAAAACTCCGAGATCCCGGCCGGCTTTTATAAAATCAGCGACAATAAGAAAATATCCGGCAAAGCCCATTGTGCGGATAGTAAATAGCTCAAAATTAAGTCGCTCCTCTACCTCCGCGGTGATATCCCGATACCGCTCCTTTGCCCCCATGTAAGTGAGATGCTTCAGATACTCCCACTGATTCATATTTTCTGCCTCAGCACCCTGGTGCAATTTAAACTCCTCAGGCACCGGAAAATTCGGAAGCATGATATCACGTTTCAATTCCAGCAGCTCAACCTTATCCACTATTTCATTGGTATTGTCAAGTGATTCCGGCAGATCATGAAAAAGACTGTGCATTTCATCCTTCGTTTTGAAGAAAAACTGGTCGTTCGGAAAGCCAAATCGATAGCCCTTACCCCCTTCTTCATCCGTGGCAATAGGGGTGCTCTGCATGTCGCCTGTATTCACACATAAAAGAATATCATGTGCATTAGCGTCCTGCTGGTCTACATAATGAGAATCATTCGAGCAGATCACCTTGACATTATGCTTCGCAGCAAAACGTAGCAATACTTCGTTCACAATATTTTGTTCAGGAATATCGTGTCGCTGAAGTTCGATATAATAATCTTCTCCAAAGAGATCAAGCCACCATTTAAATTCGATTTCGGCCTCATCTTCACCTTTCTTAAGAATAGTCTGGGGCACCGAAGCACCCAGACAACAGGTAGTGGCGATCAGTCCTTTATGATATTTCAGGATCAGTTCCTTATCAATACGCGGCCATTTACTGTAAAGGCCCTCCATATATCCCAGAGAGCATAATTTCGCCAGATTCCGATAGCCCTCGGCATTCTTTGCAAGTAGAAGCTGATGAAAGCGCAGGTCGCGCTTTTCTTTGGTGAACTGCTTTATATTTCTGTCGTCCACCACGTAAAACTCGCACCCAACGATAGGTTTAACCCCATGCCTGGCCGCTTCTGCAACAAATTTGAAAACTCCAAACATATTGCCATGATCAGTGATGGCCATGGCCTTCATGTCATCCGCTTTCGCCTTTTTAAAGAGGCGCGAAATATCCGCAGCACCATCAAGCAATGAAAACTGAGTATGAACGTGGAGATGAGAAAAGTCTGGCATAGATTGGGGTATAACGGAATCACCCAAATTTACGAATCTTTTAAATTAGCGGAGCCCCTGTTGAAAAGTAAAGAATAAGTTCGGTGTGATCCGGCATGTTTTTTATTACATAATAGGCGGTTATTAAAACGACGCCAATCCAATAAGCAGACATTATGCATAAAAACCTTCTGTACACCTTTTTTTTCTTCGCAGTAGCGCTCAGTGGCTGCTCTTCCCTGTACATGCCGAATGCCCCCAATACACCGATGCTGAGCTCGCGCGGTGAACTCAGTGCTGCCGGACATATAACCCTGAAGGGTAATATGTCGCTTAACTCAGCCTATGCCTTTTCCGACCACTTCGGACTGTTGCTAAACGGATCGGTGATGAACATGAACCGGGAGAAAAAAGATTTCAGGCACAGTCTTGTGGAAACCGGACTCGGTTATTTCACATCGTTCGGCCCCGACCAGAATCGGATTCTGGAAATCTATGCAGGGCTGGGTAAAGGTCACAGTGAAAGAGTATATAAGGACAAGACATCGGCAGGCTTAGTGACGGAAGATCGCCAGGAAACAAATTATAATAAAACGTTTTTGCAGTTGAATTATAGCTCAAAAAAGAAAAACGACCTAAACCTGTTCGGGGCCCGCTTCCCTTTAAATTATGGAACTGCTTTGCGAATCAGCTACTTAAAGATGAATGATTTTAACCGCAATAACATCTTTCAGCCTAATGAAGATAATATTTTCCTCGAACCCGTATTCTTTACGCGCATGGCGATAAGCAGAGGCGTCCAGGTGCAATATACCACTGGTAGTAATTTCGGTTTAAAAAACCGAAAATTCCTTACCGCCGGCAATTCAGTATTTACGATAGGACTGGTGATTAACGTTGGCGGAAAACATTAAATATAAGGCTCTTCCGGCCTTACGTTAAAGAGAAAAGGTGCTATGAAATATTCCGAAATGGTTTTGCCAACCTGGTAATGCAAAAATAAAATATACTCTTAGTGCAACCAGGATCTTAACCTTAGTTATCTATTCCTTATTGTCCTGGTAATTTTTGAATAATTTTACACAACATGTACCAAAGAATTTCATAAAAAAGATTGTAATATCTATCTTCGGCTAAATATTTTTCTATCCGTTTAACCCTATTAAATTTTGAAAAAAAGCTGTCGGAAATTCCTTCACAATTTTCCTGCAGGAGTTTTCAGATTCAATTAAAAAATAAGTTATATTATGAAAATTACAGTTGTAGGCGCTGGTGCCGTGGGCGCAACCTGTGCGGACAATATCGCCAGAAAAGAACTTGCCGAGGAATTAATTTTATTGGACATCAGAGAAGGCTTTGCTGAAGGTAAGGCCATAGACATGATGCAGACAGCGGCTCTCCTGGGCTTCGACACCAAGATCAAGGGTGTTACCAATGATTACGCCAGCACTGCTGATTCAAAAGTTGTGGTGATCACTTCAGGTCTGCCACGTAAACCCGGAATGACCAGGGAAGAACTTATCGGGACCAACGCAAACATCGTCAAGAGCGTTACTGAGAATATCCTTAAATACTCTCCTGACACTATCATCATCGTAGTTTCTAATCCTATGGATACAATGAACTACCTTACCCTTAA
>CAZFQV010000283.1:0-3555 GCA_964521175.1 uncultured Sphingobacterium sp. | reverse complement strand
TTAACATCAGCGATGAAGAGCCTTATTTCTTAAAAGATCTGTTATTACAGTTCACCCGGAAGTTTAAGAAAAAGCAACTAAGAATCCTGTCACCCCCACCTTTTCTAATGAAATTATTTGTTAAAATGAATTCCGGTTTTAGGCCCGGGAATAGTATTCAGGATACGTTAGAGTGCTGCCAGGGAAACACCATTCTAGACATCTCGGCAATCAGGAAAGAGCTAAACTACAGGCCTGCCAAAAACCTTCAAAATTCATATGCCGAAATAGCGGAGTGGCTCGCTACCTTCGGCAATCCGGAGAACTATCTCAAGCAGCTCCCCGACGTTTCCTGGTCTGCAGGCCCTTAATTACATTGATCTTGCAATTAATCTTATGAAAATACGTAACTTTGTAATTACAATGGATTGCAATCCATAAGCAATCCCTGTTACAATAATCCGGCAAAAACACACGTTAGTACTGCGAACGAAAACGAGAACTGAGGGCCTTTTATGAAAAAATATTCTCTTGCGGCAATGAGTATAGTGATGCTTGCCATTGTCCTTACCACCCTTAGCTGGGTATCCGTCAGCAAGTCGCAATTACAATTTTTTGATGCTCCCACCGATTCAATAGCGTCCAAAGCTTCTAATGCGAGCTATTCTAAAGCCACCAGCATTCAGGTATTCGACCATTATATCCAGTCGGTGTATGAGCAGGCGAATTTAAATGCCAGCGGAATGACGCCTGCAGTTTTCAGAAAGGCACTGGTTGGTTATTATAATTTCCAGAAAAGCAGACTGGTGTCTGACGTACGCAAAGTGATTACCATCATCGATTTTAGCAAGAAGAGCACTGAAAAAAGATTGTGGATAGTAGATCTTGCCAATAACAAACTGCTGTATAACACCTTCGTCGCCCACGGCAATGGCAGTGGCGATAACATCGCTACAACATTCTCTAACAAATTCAATTCTCATCAAAGCAGTTTGGGTTTTTATATTACCAGTGAAACTTATTTCGGCAAACACGGTCTCTCGTTAAAACTGGAGGGGATGGATAAAGGCTTTAACACCAATGCAAGAGATCGCGCAGTGGTCATTCACGGTGCCGATTATGTCAGTCAGAGTTTCATCAACCGCAATGGCCGGCTGGGAAGAAGCCAGGGCTGTCCTGCACTCCCTGTTGAGCTCACCAAACCAATCATTGAAACCATTAAGGGTCAGACCTGTCTATTCATCAACGGCCCGGCAGACAGCTATACATCAAACTATTTAAGTGAAGAGCTGGCTATCGAGAATTTTATCTCGAACAACAATTCAGTAAACGCCAGTATATAAGTGAAGTCGTAAATGCAACGTCCCGGCATCAGCTCCTGCCTTTCCATTTTTTTATATTAAAGAGAATATGTCAAAACTGGAGAACTTGCTGCGTAGCTACCCCGAACGGGTATTTTTCGTTTTCTTAATTCTTGCATTGCCTTCCTTTTTTTTCAATCTGGGCCTCCTTCCGCTATTTGCGGATGAACCGACACGCGCGAACGTCAGCCTGGAAATGATTCTTTCACAAAACTTTTCCGTACCGACGATAGGCGGCGAATTCTACTATAACAAGCCACCGATGTATAACTGGTTGCTAGCTTTGGTTTATACCCTCACTGGAAGTTTCTCCGAGTTCGCGACCCGTCTGCCAGCCATCGTCCCGATGTTTCTGTTCACTATAAGCATCTTTTTTTCGGTAAGATATTTTCTGAAAGACCAAAAAGTCGCGGCGTTAAGTGGACTATTATTCCTGGTAAATGGAAGAATGCTGATCTACGACTCTATGCTGAGCCATATTGATATTTTCTATTCCTGGCTCACCTTCAGTTCTTTTATGCTGATCTTCTATTTCTTTGAAAAAAAACGCTGGTTTCTCTTGTTCTTCTGTTCCTATCTAATCACAGCCATTACGTTCTTGTGTAAAGGAATGCCCTCCGTAGTTTTCCAGGGATTCACGCTGATTGCTCTGCTGGCCTATACCTCCAATCTAAAAAAGCTTTTCTCCTGGCAGCATATCCTTAGCGGCCTTATCTGCCTGCTTATCATCGCTGCATATTTTTACAACTACTCTCTTTATAACAGTCATTTAGAAGAGTATTTCTATACCCTCTGGGACCAGAGTTTACAACGCACCCCCGCACGATTCAATCTGGGGCAAACCATCATTCATGTAATTTCCTTTCCTTTTGAACAGCTGGGACATCTCTTTCCGGCTAGCCTGCTTTTACTATTCTGCTTTCACAAAAATTTCATTGAGGGAGTTAAAAGTCATCCCTTTCTAAAGTATATCACCATCATTTTTTTAGCAAACATTTGGATTTACTGGCTTTCGCCGCAAACCAGACCGCGCTATATCATCATGCTCTACCCGCTGTTATTCATCATCTGGAGCCATGCTTACTATACGTACCGCGACCGCCTTCCCCGGCTCAACAAAGTCTTTGAAACTAGTCTATTGGTACTTGCCCTGTTGGTGATACTTGCTATTCCGGCAGTTTTTTTCTTCGACTTACAGAGTTATGTCCCTTTCCTGAGTCTAAAAGCCCTCATTGTTTTCCTGGGATGTGCCTTCTTCAGCTACCTGATTGTCAGGCTCAGATCCAGCAAAATACTTGCCTTTGTCGGCTTACTCCTCATGGTACGACTTGGATTCAGCTTCTTTGTACTGCCTCACCGGCTTCAGCATACCACCAACGATTATTACCGGCAAGCAGCTATAGAAATGGGCAATATTAGCAAGGGACAGCCCTTTTATTTCTATCAATATCATCCTCATGAGCTGGCAATCCCTTTTCATGACCGCCTCATATTCTACATTCAGCGTACCAGAATGGAAAAAGTGAACTTCACTGAAGTTAAGGTTAAGCCAGGTTATTATTTTACATTTGACAGGGATATCAACGATCCGGATGCGATATTGATAAAAACCTATCAGAACCTAAAATTTTATAAGGTAAAATGAGAGAGCTCTCGGTTGTGATCACCGTGCTAAATGAACGGGACAATATAATACCTCTGCTAAAAACTATAAGAAACGCCCTGGATGGCATCGATTACGAGGTCATTTTCGTCGACGATGGCTCGGATGACGGCACGCAGAAAGTAATCCGTGAACATGCCGATGAGCGCAACAGCCTGGTGGAACTACGTAAAAATTATGGCCAGAGCACCGCGATGACAGCCGGTATCGATCATGCCAGCGGCCGGTATATCGCTCTACTCGATGGCGACCTGCAAAACGACCCCGGCGACATCCCTTTTATGCTGCAAAAACTAAAAGATGAAGACTGGGATGTGGTGGCAGGAAACCGCGCCAGCCGTCAGGATGGTATGTTTCTACGAAAAATTCCATCAAAAATTGCCAATGCCATTATCCGTCGGATGACAGGCGTTTATATCAAGGACTATGGATGTACCCTGAAAATATTCAAACGAGAGATTGCAGAAGACCTCGGTATATATGGTGAGCTCCATCGATTTATACCGGTACTGGCGAAGCTGCAGGGTGCAAGTATTACTCAGATTGACGTGA
>CAZFQV010000282.1:0-3569 GCA_964521175.1 uncultured Sphingobacterium sp. | reverse complement strand
CCTACAACCCATCCTCTGGAACAGATGACCTTTGCCTGGTCTGACGTTCGTTTGGGTGCTAGTATTGAAACATATTTAACCGGCTTTAATGATCCACGCTTGCCCAAATATGCTCTACCTGCTAAAGACCCTCAGCTGGGCGGTCAAATCAGGGGATTTAGAAACGGAATCGCCATAAGCTCAAAAGATACCTATGTAGACTTTTCTCAGCCTAATTTTTCTACTAACACTCCTGTAAAAGTTATCGACGGAGCCGAAAGTTATTTTTTAAGAGCCGAAGGAGTTTTGCGCGGATGGAATATGGGCGGAGGTACAGCGAAAGAATTTTATGAGACTGGCGTAAAGACGTCGTTCGCCCAAAATGGAGCTGGCGGAGTAGATGCCTATCTGGCTAACAGCAGCAATACCCAGGCCGCCTTCGTAGATCCAAAAAATCCTGTTAACAATTCGCCTGCTATCTCTACTATTACGATTAAATGGAATGAGAATGATGCTTTTGAACGTAAGCTGGAGCGGGTGATCATGCAAAAGTGGATCGCAATGTATCCTGAAGGACGGGAAGCTTGGGCAGAATTCAGACGGACGGGCTATCCGAAACTCTATTTAAATGTAGTCAATAACAGTAAAGGAGTGATCCCGGCAAATGACTATATTAAGCGTCTCACCTACCCAACTGCGATTACGAATGCCAGTCGCGCCGCTGTCGACGTGGCCGTCAGTAAGTATCTCGACGGGAAAGACACTCCGTTCACATCGCTCTGGTGGGATGTAGACTGATGATTTGAATACTTAATATAAACTTAAATGAAAAAATATATTTCTTTTTCTTCCAAACTGTTCTTCGCCCTGCTTTTATCGGTATCGGTGTTAAAGGGACAAGTTCCAAAGTCTTCACCCAAAGCATTACGGCCTGATATTAAAATAGAGCACGTAATGAACGTCGCGCCAAAGTCTGTCCGCATCCTCTACGATGAGTCTACCGGCGACGCTTACTTTACCTGCTACGATGGTGAAGTTTATAGAATAAAAGGACTGACTGGAAAGACACCCGTAGCAGAGAAGATCTTGACCGTTGAGGACCATGGCATTCCTCGTCTGCAGGGAAGCGCTATTTACAAGAACACCCTATTTCTCACAGGAAACACCAAGGTTAACAATGGCCTCGGGAACAAAGGCAGGATGGTACGTTACGACCTTAAAACTGCAAAGCCAACTATGTCTGTAGTATTCAATACCGTGGAATATGGTACAAATCGCACGATATTCGATCATGGATGGAACGCCATGGAAGTAAGTCCTGATGGCAAGTATATTTTTGTGAACAGCGGGGCACGTACCGATCACGGCGAAGTACAGGACAATAACGGAGCCTGGCCGAACGCCAGGAATGGTGCACTTACCTCCCGGATATTCAGATTCCCGATAGACTCAAAAGACCTTGTTTTACCCAATGACGAGGCGAAGCTGAAAGCTGAAGACTTCATTTATGCGGAGGGGATCCGAAACGCTTATGACATGAGTTTTGATGGAGCAGGTAACCTGTTTGCAGTTTCAAACTCATCAGATTATGACCACAACGAGGATATGTTTTGGGTAAGACAGGGTCATCATTATGGATTTCCCTGGATTATTGGAGGCATAGACAATCCGCAGCAATATCCCGACTGGATACCTAACCCTGACACAGATCCCTTTATTCCACCCAGTGCATATGCCTGGGCGGTAAAGTACTTCAGAAATGATCCGGATTTCCCGAAAATTCCAACGGGTGTTAAATTCACACCCGGGGTACAGAATCTAGGACCCGATGCGAATGAATATCGCAGTCATTCGGGCAAGATCCTGGATGGGGATCAGACCGGTGTAACCACTAGTACTTTTACTCCTCATAGTTCCCCATTGGCCTTATTCTTTGACCGGAAGAATGTCTTGGGCAAAGATCTCAAAGGAGATGGATTTACGATCCGGTATTCGCTCGGCGCCAAAACGCCGATGATGAAACCTTTTAGTGAAGAAGGTGAAGACATGCTGCATCTTGAGCTTAGCTACAACAAAATGGCAGATAATTATTTCATGAAAACTACGCGGATCATAGAAGGATTCAATGCAGCCACTGATGCTGTTTTGATAGGCAATACAGCCTATGTCATTGAATATGGTGCCAACGGAGGTAATATCTGGCGAATAATTTTTCCAAAGTAATAACATCTAACCCATCTCGCTTATTAATCGAGATGGGTTATTGACTTAACTATGCAAACAGGAAAAATATTTCAAAGAATCGCGGTATGCATTCTTTATATTCTTATACTTCCGGCGTCAGGTTATACCCTGTCAGAGTCTACGACTTTCGTGGAAAGGACTAAAGAGTATCCTCCCGGACAGACGGTTGTAAAGAAAACTACAGATTTTTCGGTAGATGGGGAAGGCCGCTCTGAAAACTGGATGACGACCAGCTGGCTTGATATTACCTTGCAGGAATCAGTGGACGACATCCCGATTCCATTAAAGACTAAAGTAAAAGTCCTTTATTCAGAAACTGGCCTCTATTTTCTATTTATGTGTGAAGACGAAAAGCTCACATCTACGATTAAAGAAGACTTTGGGCCACTCTACCAAGAAGATGTTGTAGAAGTATTTTTATGGCCGGATACACTAGTTCCAATTTATTTCGAATACGAGATCTCACCACTTAACCATGAACTTGTTTATCTTGTACCCAATATGAACGGAAAATTTCAGGGGTGGCGGCCGTCCCGTTACGAAGGGCAGTTGCGGACCAGACATGCCACTTCAGTAACAGGCGGGAAAAAAGAAAGTTATTCCCCAATTAAAAGCTGGACTGCAGAAGTCTTTATCCCTTATGCTTTATTAAACCCAATCGTTCAGGCCGCACCACATCCAGGCGACAGATGGAGAGCGAACCTGTATCGCATTGATTATGATAAAGGCTATACATCTTGGACCTGGCAAAAAACAACACCAAAAATGCGAGGCAGCTTGCATCAATTTAATAAATTCTGAACCTTAATCTTTGAATAAAACCCAAAATCATGAACAAAATAATTCTAGCCATCATTTGCACATTCAGCGTACTGGCGCTCCAAAGCCAGGCTCAGACGTATAGCATTGTTATTAAAGGTGGCCACGTGATCGACCCTAAAAATAATATCGACGGGCTGATGGATATTGCTGTCGACGGTAACAAGATCGTCCTGGTAGCGAAAAACATCGATGCCAAGTCGGCAAAACAGGTGGTTAATGCGGTCGGACTATATGTTACCCCGGGCCTGATCGATATCCATTCACATAATTTCCACGGGATGAGGGCCGGTGACCCGGTGCCAGATGGATTTACCTTTCGCAGTGGTATTACCACTACCGTAGATGCCGGTAGTTCGGGATGGAAGTCCTTTGATCGCTTCAAGGCAGAAACGATCGACAAGTCTGAAACACGCGTTCTCTCTTGGCTAAACATTGTCGGTGAGGGCTACCGTGGCGGGCGCTTTGAACAGGATACCACAGATATGGACCCTCGGAAAGCCGCTGAAAAAGCTCTCGCAAACAAA
>CAZFQV010000281.1:0-3588 GCA_964521175.1 uncultured Sphingobacterium sp. | reverse complement strand
CAGTGATGTATATCCGGGTGCTTATACGCAAAATGCACCCCCCTTTGCAAGGAGAGGTTAGAAATTCGGCAATCGAACTGACCTTTAATCGATGAATTATGATTTTCAATAAGATAACGAAGGATATCCTTAAAGAAATTACCGCAGTGGTGGGCGCTGAAAATGTTTTCACGGATATAGATCAGCTCGAAAAATATTCTCATGATGAAACGGAGGATCTAGTCTATTACCCACAGGCTGTCGTTAGACCGGGTACTACCTTGGAGGTATCCCAATTGATGAGCGTTTGTAATGAGCACCTGATCCCTGTTACCCCACGCGGTGGTGGGACCGGCTTGAGTGGGGGTGCATTGGCGGTGAAGGGCGGCTTGGTTATTTCGATGGAGAAATTTAATCGGATTATAGAGATCGATGAGCTGAATCTGCAGGCTACCCTGGAGACGGGTGTGATTACAGAAGAATTTATAAATGCAGTAGCTGAGAAGAATTTATTGTACCCGGTTGATCCGTCAAGCAAAGGGACTTGCCTAATCGGGGGCAATATAGCCCATGGAAGTGGCGGCCCGCGAGTGGTAAAATATGGAACTATCAGAGAATATATACTTAATTTGGAAGTGGTCTTAGCAGATGGAGAGATAATGTGGACCGGGGCTAACACACTTAAATACGCGTCTGGATACAACCTCACCCAGCTTATGATAGGATCAGAAGGAACGCTTGCAATTATTACCAAAGCAGTGTTAAAGCTTATCCCAAGGCCTTTGCAGAATTTGGTGATGCTTGCCTCTTTCCCCAGTAATGAACAGGCTTGTACTGCAGTTTCCGGAATTTTTATGGCTGGCCTTACGCCTTCGGCTCTGGAGTTTATGGAGCGTCGTGGATTGGAATGGGTTATTGAATATGAACATTTCCAATTCGACCTGAAACCTGGTATGAATGCATTTTTAATGATTGAACTGGATGGTAATGACAACGATATCCTTATGCAGGAGGCAGAGAAAGTGAATGCTGTCCTGGAGTTGAACGGTTGTACAGAGGTACTGCTCGCAGATAGCGCAGCTCAGAAGGAGGTGATGTGGAAAATGAGGCGGACATTACCTCTTTCAGTAAAAGCAAATTCTGTTTATAAGGAGGAAGACACGGTAGTTCCGAGAGCGAAACTCCCGGTATTGATCAGTGGGATAAAAGAGATAGGACAGCGTTATGGCTTCGATTCGGTTTGTTATGGCCATGCAGGTGATGGTAACCTCCATGTGAATATTATTAAAGGAAGTATGACTGATATCGACTGGAACACCAAACTGAAGGACGGAATTAGAGAAATATTTGAACTTACTGTTAATTTAGGCGGCACCCTATCGGGGGAGCATGGAATCGGGTCCGTCCAGCGTGAATATATGGGCATTAAATACTCCGATGTCAATTTGGATCTGATGCGGGGTATTAAAAAGGTTTTTGATCCAAAGGGGATATTGAATCCTGAAAAAATATTTTAGGCTATGGAATTTGTACCAGATGATATTTTGACGATGCTGGTGTCTGTACTTTGTGGAGCACTTCTCGGAATTGAAAGAGAGTATCAAAACAAGTCGGCCGGACTCAGAACGATCGTGTTGATCTGCCTCGGTTCAACCATATTTACGATGATTTCACAGAAAATCGGAAATAGCGACGACCGGGTGGCAGCCAATATTGTTACCGGCATTGGTTTTATAGGGGCGGGAGTAATCTTTAAAGAAAACTTTAACGTCAAGGGTTTAACAACAGCTGCTGTGATTTGGATCGCCGCTGCAATTGGGATGGTAATCGGGGTGGGTGAATATAAACTCGGTTTTTATCTGTCGGGTATCGTGCTGCTAATATTGGCATTACTCGGCAGAACGGAAGTCTTTATTGATGCCATTACCCACAAAAAAATCTATCGGCTGACTTTCTCAGATGACAATATTGAGAATATCAATATTGTCACTGAGCTGGCGAAATCAGAAAATCTTATTGCCGTGGTCAGACATCTTTCCAAATCTAATAACAAATTGATTGTGAATTTTGAGATCCAGGGTCACAAGAAAAACTTCTCCGGGCTGGCACAGAAGCTAGTCATAAATCCAGTGATTTTAGCCTTGGAGCATTAAGTCTTTCCACAGCCGGGTGTTTGGCTGACTTTTTGTCGTTTGTTTTGAAATTAAACTGTCAAAATGACCGGATTGTGTGCCTAATCTTCTTGAGAACTGCTATGGTACACCTCTTGTTAATTATTTATCGAATAGATAATTAAATAATTGGAGGATATTAAAATGACACTAGTAAAATTTGCAAACGCACAAAACAAAGGGTTGCGGTCGCCTTACACCGATATTTTTGGTTCTTTGTTTAACCCTGAACCATTATTCCCAAAAACATGGTCCGCCAAGATCCCTGCGGTGAACATTGCCGAATCTGCACAGGAATTTCATCTTGAGCTGGCTGCACCTGGTCTGAAAAAAGAAGATTTCAAGATCAGTATGGAAGGCGATCAACTGAACGTCTCTGTGGAGCGAAAAGAGGAAACGGAGGAGAATAATGCGGATAGAAAATATAGTAGGAAGGAGTTCAGCTATAGTTCGTTCAACAGATTATTTACTCTTCCCGATTCAGCTGATCAGGACAAAATTAAAGCGGAGTATTTAGATGGAGTATTATCGATCACTATTCCTAAGTTGGAAGAAACAAAAATCCAGGTTAAAGAAATTGAGGTAAAATAAGTTTAGGTTTGGTTAATAGTTTAGGTCGTCTGTTTTCAGACGGCCTTTTTTTATATAATCTCAGGTCTAAAAATCGTAAATTTACAGCATGTCGAGAGAAATTTTAGAAAGTAAGAGAAAAGCACTCAAGATCAATCTGGAAGAAGCAATTTACGGCACTTTTGCAGAGATCGGGGCAGGTCAGGAAGTGGCGCGTAATTTTTTTACCGCCGGAGCTGCTTCGGGCACAATTGCTAAAACGATGTCGGCTTACGACATGGTGTTTAGTAATTCAATTTATGGTATTGAAGAGTCGGGTAGATATGTTTCGGGCTCGAGGCTGAATAAGATGATCAGACACGAGTTCGATCTTTTGTCGGAGCGTTTATCCGGGCCAAAATATGCCGGCAAAACGTTCTTTGCCTTTGCCAATACCGTAACGACCATTAATTTCAATAAGACCAATGATCCTCACGGTTGGTTAGGCATAAGATTTCAGCTCACGCCGGATGGAGAAGCTAATGATATCATCTTTCACGTGAGATTACTCGATACGGATACCAACCTGCAACAGAATGTATTAGGCGTTCTGGGAGTCAACCTGGTATATGCCGCCTATTACTATAATGATGACGTACAAACGATGATCGAGTCGCTTGCAGATAATCTCTCCATCGGCTCTGTTGAAATAGATCTGATTAGTTTGCACGGTCCTAAGTTTAAAGATGCTAACGATAGGCTGGCAAATCTTTATCTGATTAGCAAGGGTTTCTCCGGTGCGGCTATTTTTGATAAAAGCGGTAGAGCACGCCAGTCAAAAGATCTCCTGTATAAAAAGGATGTGATGATTCTGCGTACCAAATACGGA
>CAZFQV010000280.1:0-3589 GCA_964521175.1 uncultured Sphingobacterium sp. | reverse complement strand
GTTTATGGAAGATTCTGAGGGCCGTAAGCATGCGATCGACCGGAATGACTTTTCCCTAAAGATGGGAGCGAAGGTGATCCACTTTGATGTTGTATTTATTATGCTGCACGGATCGCCGGGTGAAGATGGCAAGCTTCAGGGTTATTTTGATATGCTGGGAATCCCTTACACCAGCTGTGACGCACTCACTTCATCCCTTACCATGAATAAAGGCTATACTAAAGCTGTCGTTGAGGACATAGAAGGACTGCATACCGCTAAGTCGGTGCAGCTGTTTAACTCATCCGCCAGTCATACGAAAGAGCTTTTAAATACACTGAGCCTGCCCTTATTCGTTAAACCAAATAATGGGGGAAGTAGCATCGGCATGAGCAAGGTTAAAACTGCCCGGGAACTCCCGACTGCGCTACTACGCGCCTTTAAAGAAGACGATCAGGTGCTGGTCGAAGAATTTATACAGGGGCGCGAGTTTTCGGTTGGGGTATATGAAGGCAGGAGCGGAATCGTTATCCTGCCTGCCACGGAAGTTATTCCGAGGAATGATTTCTTTGACTTTGAGGCAAAGTATACGCCAGGGGCAACCGAAGAAATCACACCGGGCCGGATGAATGACGAAGAGAAATCGCGCGTTGAGCGGGTTATCCGGGATATATACATTAAGCTGAATTGTAAGGGCATGGTCCGTATCGATTACTTCTTACAGGAAAAAACGGCCGACTTTTATTTCATCGAAATCAACACCATTCCAGGGCAAACTGCTCAAAGTTTTATACCTCAACAGGTGCGTGCGGCTGGCATGAAGATCGATGAGTTTTATGCAGAGCTAATTGAAAAAGCTATTGAACTTAAATAGAATACCTTTCAATCATTTCGTTCGACACCGGGATGCTTTTACCCGTTTGAGTATCAATCATTACGTAATCGAACCAGCCATCGCAGGCCACCTTGCCTGTTTTTTTAAATACTATTTCAAAGCTTACCCTACATCCCTTTGCATTCATAGTTTCAATGCCTGTTTCTACGATAAAGAAATCTCCCAGTCCTAGAGGCCGTTTGTAGTCAACAAAGGCTGTTCGTACTACCCACCCATAACCCTGCTTCAGGAAAACCTCCATCGGCATTTTATAATAGGTCTCCATCTGCTCATAGCGGGCTGCCAGTACATAGTCAAAATAAGTACTATTGTGTACATGGTTAAACATGTCGATGTCATCGGGTCTAACCTTGAATTCGCTCTTAAAACGACTGTACTTAGGGTGTTTTTCCATATCAGACAAAATTCGAGCATATATATGATAATAAAAAGGGATTGTGCCGATAATAATCAGTCGCCCTCCAATCGGGTAAGTTATTTAAACCCCTCCTTTGATATTATCTTTTTAACTCGTACTTTTGCAACCAATTGTTTATTAATTAACCGCTTTAATATTATTCAGGTAATGTATTTAAGTACAGAGTACAAGGCAGAAATTTTTGCCAAGCACGGAAAAAGTGCTACAGACACTGGTTCTGCCGAGGGACAAGTAGCATTGTTTACTTCCCGCATTGCTCATTTAACAGGGCATTTAAAAAAGAATAAGAAGGATTTTTCCACACAATTATCTCTTCAGAAACTTGTAGGTAAGCGTCGCGCTCTGCTTGCATATATTTACAAAAAAGATATCAACAGGTATCGTGCGATTATCAAAGCATTAGAGTTAAGAGATATTATAAAGTAATCTTAGCATAAGCTTGTAAAGCCATCCTAAATAGGGGATGGCTTTTTACATTATTTCAAAAACAAAAAATCAATATAAAAGAAGGTGTGCTCAAAAGAGGAAAAGTACGCCGCAATAGAACCAATGAGTTATAACGCAATTAAAAAAACATTCGATTTGGGCGATGGCCGGATGATCGAGATCGAAACCGGTAAACTAGCCAAACAGGCCGACGGTTCAGTAGTCGTAAAAATGGGTGACACCATGCTGCTGGCAACTGTAGTATCTACTATAGGAGCAAAAGCAGGAACAGACTTCTTGCCATTATCTGTTGATTACCAGGAGAAATATGCATCCACAGGGCGCATACCTGGAGGTTTTTTACGCCGCGAGGCAAGACTTTCGGATTATGAAGTCCTGATTTCACGTCTGGTAGATCGTGCACTTCGCCCGATGTTCCCTAGTGATTATCATTCAGACACTCAGGTGATGATTTCCCTGATTTCTGCCGATAAAAATATTATGCCTGACTGTCTGGCCGGACTTGCTGCTTCAGCAGCGATAGCTGTTTCAGACATCCCGTTTAACGGACCTATTTCTGAGGTACGTGTAGCACGCATTGATGGTAAGTTTGTAATTAACCCCTATCTGAGCGATCTCGAAAGAGCCGACATGGATTTCCTGGTAGCAGGCACCGAAAAAGACATCGTAATGGTTGAAGGTGAAGCCAACGAGATTTCGGAAGAAGAGATGGTCGCTGCAATAGAATTTGCACACAAAGCGATTGTTATTCAGGTACAGGCACAAAAGGAGCTTGCCGAAATGGTTGGTAAAACTACCAAGCGCGAATATAGTCATGAGTCAAGTGATGAAGAGCTAAAACAGCAAGTATATGCTGCCACTTATGATAAAGTATACGCTATAGCCAAATCAGGGTCTTCCAAGCATGAACGGACTGATAAATTCAGTGAGATCGCCTCAGAATTCATCGCCGGTTTAGGTGAAGAAGTAGAAGCCTCACAAGAATTTCTGGCAAAAAAATATTTTCACGATGTTCAGTATGATGCTATTCGGAACCTGGTTCTTGATGAAGGTATCCGTTTGGATGGTCGCGATGTACGTACCGTACGCCCAATCTGGAGTGAGGTGGGATATCTGCCTTCTGCGCATGGGTCAGCAGTATTTACACGCGGTGAAACCCAATCCCTGACCACCGTCACGCTCGGAGCGAAGTCTGATGAGCAGATGATCGATGGGGCTTTCTTCCACGGACACCAAAAATTCCTGTTACACTATAATTTCCCCGGCTTCTCTACCGGTGAAGTGCGCCCCAATCGTGGTGCTGGTCGTCGTGAAATCGGTCACGGTAATTTAGCTATGCGTTCTTTAAAGAAGGTATTACCAGCAGAGGATGCTAACCCCTACACTATCCGTATCGTATCAGACATACTGGAATCCAATGGTTCATCATCTATGGCAACAGTTTGCGCCGGGACGCTTGCGCTGATGGACGCCGGCGTTAAAATCAAATCGCCGGTATCTGGTATCGCCATGGGCTTAATCACCGATGAAAAAACAGGTAAATATGCTATCTTAAGTGATATTCTTGGTGATGAGGATCATTTAGGAGATATGGACTTTAAGGTTACCGGTACAGAAAAAGGTATCGTAGCTTGCCAAATGGACTTGAAAATCAATGGATTGAGGTGGGAAGTGTTAACTGCTGCTTTAAAACAGGCAAACGAAGCACGCCTTCATATCCTCAATGAAATGAAGAAAACCATTTCAGAGCCCCGTGAAGATTACAAACCACACGCACCACGTATTATTACTCTACGTATCGATAAAGAATTTATCGGTGCGGTAATTGGTCCCGGTGGTAAAATTATACA
>CAZFQV010000279.1:0-3591 GCA_964521175.1 uncultured Sphingobacterium sp. | reverse complement strand
AGGATTATGCAAAAAAAGTTTTAGAATCCCTTAATAATTCCGATATTCGCGGCTTACTTGACTCCAGAGACGAAAAGATTGGCCGAAAAATACGTGATGCGGAGTTGAAAAAGATTCCTTACATGCTAATTATTGGCGAAAAAGAAATGAATGATGGTCTGATTTCTGTAAGGAAACATGGGCAAGGGGATGCGGGTAGTATGAGTATTGAAGATTTCAGTAGTCTGTTGAGAAGAGAAATAACAATTTAAGTAGATATAATTTGGCTTTAGGAAGACCAGGATTTAATAGAGGACCACGCCCTCCGTTTAAAAAGAAAGAGGCGGAACATAAGATTAACGACCTGATCAGAGCACCAGAAGTGCGCCTGACCGGTGAGAATGTGGTTCAGGGTATATATTCTTTCCGCGAGGCTTTAGCAATGGCCAAGGAACAGGATTTAGATTTAGTTGAAATTTCCCCTAATGCAGTTCCGCCTGTATGTAAGATTGTTGACTACAACAAATTTATATACGAGCAGAAGAAAAAAATGAAGGAGATTAAGTCCAATGCCAAACAAACGGTCATTAAAGAGATTCGTTTTGGACCTAATACCAATGACCATGACTTTCAATTCAAACTGAAACATGCCATTGGATTCCTGGAGAACGGAGAGAAAGTAAGGGCTTACGTCCATTTTAAAGGCCGCGCCATTGTTTATAAAGAACAGGGAGAAATCCTGCTTCTTAAATTTGCTCAGGCATTAGAAGATATCGGTAAAGTAGAACAGCTTCCTAGATTGGAAGGAAAGAGAATGTTCTTAACCGTAGCTCCTAAAAGCGCTGGAAAAAAGTAGTTTATTGTCAGTTGGATAAATTGACAAATCGACAAATCGAATAATTGACAAATAAATAATAGAGTTATGCCAAAAATGAAAACGTGTTCCAGTGCAAAAAAGCGTTTTAAGCTTACCGGAACAGGTAAAATCAAACGAAAGAATGCTTACATGAGTCACATCTTAACCAAGATGAGTACCAAACGTAAGCGTGCTTTAAGTCAGACCAGTTTAGTGTCTGATGCGGATATGGGCAACGTTAAACGTATGCTTTGTATCGGTAAATAGTTAACAAAATAATTTAACCAGGTATCAGGTTTTAAGATTCCCATGAAGGGGCACCGCTTACCAAAAAACAAAAATACATGCCACGTTCGGTTAACGCAGTCGCGTCAAGAAGAAGAAGAAAGAAGATTCTTAATTTAGCCAAAGGTTATTGGGGATCCAGAAGCAAGGTATATACCATTGCTAAAAATACAATTGAAAAAGGTTTGCTATATGCTTACCGTGATCGTAAGGCCAAGAAAAGAGAGTTTAGAGCTCTATGGATCCAACGTATTAACGCTGGTGCCCGCCAGCACGGATTATCCTATTCCGTATTAATGGGTAAACTTACAGCAAGTGGAAATGGCTTAAACCGTAAGGTTTTAGCAGATCTTGCAATGAATGAGCCTGCGGCTTTTAAAGCAATCGTGGATTCTGTAAAATAGGTTTTTATCATTTAATGATATTCAGAAGGGAGCCAAGTGCTCCTTTTTTGTTGCTCTCTTTTCCATAAAACCCGGATAAGAGAGGGATATAAGATGTGTAACATCCGAATTTCAAGCATCTTTTATCTTTCTTTCATTTGTTATTTTACTGTATTTTACTTATATTGAATATACATTCAATCATAAGGTTATGGGAAGATTAATCAGCGGCATGAATGGCTCGTTCATTGGCAAAGTCGGTGCTATAAGCTAACAATAGGGATTAATCGCCTAGATAATCCGTTTTCTCTTTGCTAGTTCTACCGCTTCTATTTTGGAATGCACCCGTAACTTCTGGTAGATATTTTCGGTGTGTCTTCGAACTGTGGAAGGAGATATAAATAGATTTTCCGCGATAGATGTATACGAAAGGCCGGTCGATAATTGTTCCAGGACTTCAGTCTCTCTGACTGAAAGCTGGATTAGCTCAGTGTTTTCTTCGGCTTTTATAGACAATAAGGGTCGGCGCAGCAATTTTATTGCCTTCGATGCAATGGAGGGAGTCATTACGGCCCCGCCGGATAAGGTTTGAATAATCGCATCGTAAAGTAATTGGGCAGAAGTTTCTTTTAACAGGTATCCATCTGCACCAGCCTGAATTGCGTTGAATATATTTTCATCATCGTCAAAAACAGTAAGTACCATAATTTTAATGTGCGGGTACTTCTTCTTAACCAGGGCCGAAGCATCAATTCCGTTCATAACCGGCATCTCGATGTCCATTAAGATTAAATTCGTATGGACATTGTCGACTAACTTTTCCATACACTCCACGCCATTATTAGCGGTGAATGAGATTCTAATATCATTGAAAAACGATAGTTTTTCCCGGACGCTTTTAATCAAAAAATTATTGTCATCTATTATGGCCAGGTTAATTTTCACTATTTTATGTGTTGATGTTGAAAATGCAGACAAATAAATTAAATACTACTGATCCCAAATTCAATGCGGGTACCACCGTCCGGAATAGACTTTAAGATCAGTTTACTATCAAGTTGCAATGCCCGTTTACGCATATTTAATAATCCATCTCCAAGTTTCACTTCATCCTCTATGAAACCTTTCCCATCGTCGCTGATCATGAAATTAATGCCATTTTCCTTAGTAATCTGAATTTGTATATGCGTAGCTTCAGCATATTTCAGGGCATTGTGCGTAGCTTCTTGTATTATTCGGAAAATATTTAGTCCCTGCAATGCCGTAAAAGTCAGGTTCCCGGGTACAGTGGGTTCTACCATTAAGGACAGATCAAGCTCTTGTTGCGATTGCTTTGCTTTCTCTAAAAAGTTGCTTATGCGGATTTTTAGATCTTCGATGCTAATGCTTGATTTATTCATGGCCCAAATAGTATCTCTAAGCTCCCAAATGGTTTCTTTGGCAAATTCACCTATGTTATCGAGCCTGCTTGTCACATGTTCTTCTTTGTCCTTAATATAATATTTAATGGCGTCAATTGCAGATATAATGAAGGTGAGTTGCGCACCGATATTGTCATGCAAATCTCTGGAGATGGACATTCGCTGTGCCTGTAGCTGGTTCTGGTTTTCAATTTTTTCCAAAGCCAGGTTTAACTCATTTTCTTGTTGTTGTTTGATGTTTTTGAGTACTTGCTGTTTGTAAACAAAAAATCCAATTAAACCAATAATCATCGCCAATGAAGACAGGCCTAAGATCCATTCGTTGCGGTTTTTCAGACGAAGTTCATTCTCTGCGATGATGGTACGTTGTTTAAGCAATTCCTTTTCTTTTTCAGCGGTCGCATATTTGGTCGTAATTTCTTCTACATCTTTTAGTTTTTGCGAATTGTACAGACTGTCATTCAGTAAGTTAAAAGCTTTTAAGTTATGGTATGCTTGTTCGAAATTATTCAGTGATTCATAATTTTCCATGATTTGGGAATAGTTGTATTTCTGAATATCGAGGTATTTTATCTGCCGGGCCAGCGTATTGCTCTGTTGGAAGTAGTCTGTAGAAAGTGAAGTCTGTTTAGTCTCTTTATAAAATTCGCCTAATGCCGTATAATTT
>CAZFQV010000278.1:0-3632 GCA_964521175.1 uncultured Sphingobacterium sp. | reverse complement strand
TTCAACAAGGTTGACAAAGCTCTTGTAAAAATGCATAACGAAACCGGTTTAGATTGCGTGGTGATTTGCACCGAGGACAACTATAGCCGTTTAATGCAGGTGGCAGACAAGCCAGTAGTTTATCTCGGTTATGTAAATATTGATTACAACAATACGGAGTTACACCATCTTTCAAAACAAGGCTGGGAAATAGTCAGGGCCTTGCAACATAATCGCAGAACTGAAGCTATTTCCGAAATCAAACAAGCGGTAAATCAGAATAATGTTATAACCGACTTACAGGAAATTTTTCAGGCTTCAATGGACGGGCGTGGCGATTTGTTAATCGTACATGAAGATTTTGCTCAAGCCGTAATAATGACAAGCGACAGGGGATTTGACTTGGTTACAGACGTAACCAAAGCCGGTGTGATAGACGACATCACCAGTGTCATCGCCTGGAATGTATTATCGAAAAATGGGAGGGTCTTTTTTACGATGCAAGACGAAATCAAAGAGTTGGGCAACATTGTGCTAAAAACAAGATACTAATATCCGATAGGAATTGGCAAACCCAAACTTCGCGAAAGCTGTTAATTAGTTTTACCCATTTGATGATCGTGGCATCGCAAGTGGAGCCGAAGACAGCGGACAATCCTAAATAGAACTTTAGGGTTGTTCGTTACATAATCATTCAAAACAATGAAGGTTTCGGAAAACACTAATTGGAAAAAATTGGGTCAGTAATGCTAAGTGCGGTTCGCAGCCGGGACCTGTAGGTCATCATGAATTCGCTTTTTCATCCTCACCTTTTCTTTGCCGACGTCGCCGGGATCGCCAAATAGAAAAAACATTTTTTTTCTAAATCCCTTTGCTCCGCGCACATCATGCCAGATATCAATAAACTCGTGAAAATTTATATAGAATGGGTTGCCTTTATTGGCTAATTTATGGGTAAGACCGTATACCACTTTTTCATCTTCTATTTGATAGGTTCCAAAAATACGATCCCATAAAATGAAGGTTGCACCAAAGTTCTTATTTACGAATCTCTCCTGGGAACCATGATGGACGCGGTGATTAGAAGGCGTTGCAAATACGTATTCAAAAAAGCGTGGTAATCTTTTGATATACTCTGTATGTACCCAAAACTGAAATAATATCGCTATCTGGTTAGCAACAAAGAAAATGATGGGATGAAAGCCCGCCAATGCGACCGGCAGGACAAAGATTATTTTCAAATTCTGCACCCAGCTTAACCTAAATGAAACAGTAAGGTTATAATCTTCTCCACTATGATGCACCACATGAGTGGCCCACCAAAACCTTTGATGATGAGAAATACGATGAGCCCAATAACTACAGAAATCTAAGAGGATATAGCAGGGAATAAGCGTCCACCAGTTAAACTGCATGCGCCAGGGTATCAGGTTATATACAAGGATCGCAAGAAAGAACAGACTAAATTTCAATAAAAATGCGATAAACACGTTTCCGATTCCTACAAATATCGAGGCGATGGTTTCGGTCCTGTTGTATAAATCTTTGTTTTGCTTCACCGAAATAATCCATTCGATAAGCACAAACAAAAGTAAAACGGGTGCTGCCCATGCGATAATCTCAGGGGCATCTGTGCTTAATTTTTCTATGTCTTTTAAATCGATCGGGGGTGCGCTGAAAATATCCTTCATTATTTATATTGAAATTTGTATTAAAATTGTTGTTAGAGTCCGCAGAATATAGTTCTTTATAGCATTAGTAGATGACGACAGGCAATAATGTTACTGTGAATTTCCGTGAAATGACAAAGGGCAACGACATATTCTAATTCGGCAATCCCTCAACAAAGCAATGCAGTTCCTTCCGATTGATATCCGGTTCATATAATACTCGTAAAAGCAGGATAGTGTCGCAGGTGAGAATAAGAAGTTGCTGAGCAGTGATATATCTAAGGGTAAAATGTTATTATATAAGCACAAAGCATCCGGAAATGTTTTAATTATCATTTAATATTCGACAAGTCCCACCGGTATGATTCTTCATTATTGCTGTTCTAATCCGAAAAGAGCTGAGTAAGCGGTGAGTATGGATAAACCTTATAGTAGCAGTATAATCAAATCGATTTTTAAAAAAATAAATAACATTTTGCCTAGTTGTTAGTTGTCATATTGAACTATTCAGGCAGATTGATATCTTTGGATATAAAGAATCAGATATAAAATATTTTTGAAGAAAAATAATCCCCTGCAAATTTAATAGCACAGAACAAATCCATAAATAAACTCAAAGCAATGATTATACAATTTAACACCGATAACAACGTAAAAGGGAGTGAAAAGTTAGAAGCTAAGATGGAAGCAATTTTAACTGATAAGCTCAGTAGGTTCAGCTCCAATTTAAGTCGTATTGAGATTCATTTATCGGATGAAAACGCTGATAAGGAAGGTCAGGATGATAAGCGTTGTTTGCTGGAAGCCCGTATCGAGGGGAAGCAGCCGATAGCTGTCTCAGATCAGGCAAACACTCACGAACAGGCCTTAAATGGCGCAATTGAAAAGCTGAAAGCTGCTCTTGATAGCATATTGGGCCGATTAAAGGATCACCAATAAAATCAGTAGCTAGTCGTGGAAGTTTGCTTCATATAAACATTTACTACGCAGAGTCGGTCGTCCAAGCAATTGTTTGTACCGATCTGTTGCGGTATTAAGTTTTACTAAGAAGCTTGTTTATCTTGAATCGAATTTAGAGCTATCTTCCCGGCCACCTTGTTGTGGATTGTGCTTAGTGCCCGATGAAATTCCCTATCGGAACAAGAGTTCATTAATTGTATGACAATATCATGCAATGCATTTTGGATATATCGATCGTTGCTTCCATAATCCCATATTGGAAAAATGCTTTCCGCAAACAGGTCTGTTAAGCCTGTTCCTGCAAGATAAATCCTGAATGCACCTTCATCGTCCTGAATAGCTAATTCCGGATGATTGTGTGCGCGGTGATAAAAAAGGTCTCCGAGGGCATTGAGACTCAGCACCGCAGTTTCCGGGTCATTGATGCCTGGGCTTAAGGCTTTTAAGGCTACTTCGGTGAGTTGATGGAAACCATTTTGGAAATTATGCTCTACCGCATGGCCGATATAAAAGTCCAGCGTACCCAACAAATTGCCAACATCATCGTCTGCGAGCATATTCAATCCTTCAAATTGCAAAATTGGCTGGTTTTTTAAGAGGTATTTCCCTGGAGGATGAAGTACCCTGATCACGCCGGAATGTAGCCTGGCATATCGCAGTAGCGCCGCTTTATCAAACCCCTGATAGTATCCTGAAGATCTGGTATATATCAATTGAAAATCAGAACCAGAGCTCCATGAGGGCTGTGCTTCTTTCAATGTGCAGGTCTGCTTAAGGGAGCGTAGCGTTTGCTGATGTACACGGTCTATAATGGTTTCAAATTTTACAGATTGAGTGACGTAATGAAGAAAATAGATAAAAGCAAAGATGTCGCCTATCGTTAAAATCAGCAGCAGGTATATACTAAGCGCGGGCACATAAATCCCCGATTCGGTGTCCCTGATCGTACTTAACAGAAACAATGCATAAACGATAGTTCCTATATAAAAACCAAGTACTAATTGCTGGAATCGATTTCCAATC
>CAZFQV010000277.1:0-3636 GCA_964521175.1 uncultured Sphingobacterium sp. | reverse complement strand
CTCGACGATTTTTGCTTCCAGCTTTTGAAGTTCCTGATTGAGTTTTTTAAGATCCTTGCTTTTATCCTCCGGCTGTACCTTAGCCTTTTCTACTTTCTTTTCTTCCTTTTTAGGAACCGCAGATACCGGCTGAGGAACATATACTCTTTTGGCATTCCACTCCTCGTATTCGGCATAGGTTCCGGGATACTCTTTTATTTGCTGATCTTCAATGAACCATATCTTATTGGCCACATTGTCCATCAAGTAGCGGTCATGCGACACCACTATAAAAGTGCCTTCAAACTGTTTTAAAGCCTGGATCAGGATGTTTACCGAGGCGATATCCAGGTGGTTTGTAGGTTCATCCAGGATCAGGAAGTTGGCATCGGCGGTAAGCGCTTTGGCCAGGGCCACCCTGGATTTTTCGCCTCCTGATAATACCTTTATCTTCTTAAAAACGTCATCTCCGGTGAATAGAAAACATCCCAGGATGGACCGCAATTCTGTTTCTGTATGTTTAGGTGCAAAAGCCTGTAACTCACGGATAATTTCATTGTCGAGGTGCAGCGCTTCAAGCTGATGCTGGGCGAAGAAGGTCTGGCTCACATTGTGACCAGTTTCGCAGGTACCTGTGAAATTTTTATCGGTCCCGGCGATGATCCTTAGTAAAGTCGATTTACCTCTTCCGTTGGCACCGATGAGCGCTATTTTATCCCCTTTTTCGATGGTTGCAGTGGCCTGGTTAACAATCGGCACACCGGGATAAGCTTTGGTGAGATCTTCTATACGGATCACATGCCTGCCGGATTGCCTGCTGAATTTAAAACTGAAATTCACCGTGGGATTATCATCGTCCACATCATCTACCCGCTCCATCTTTTCGAGGGCTTTGATACGAGACTGCGCCATTTTGGCTTTGCTAGCCTTTGCCCGGAACCGCTCAATGAGGCGTTCTTCCTGCTTTATTTTTGCCTGCTGGTTTTTGTATTGACCGCTTTGAATCTCTTCCCGGAGGCCTTTTTCTTCTACATAAAAGCTGTAATTACCAGAATAGGGAATGAGTTTGCCCTTACGGGATTCCACGATCTTTTTGACTACCCTGTCCAGAAAATAGCGGTCGTGTGATACAATTACGATCGCCCCTTCAAAAGCCTGTAGATAGGTTTCCAGCCATTTGATGGATGGGAGGTCCAGGTGGTTAGTTGGCTCATCCAGCAGTAATATATCCGGGTTTTGCAAGAGTATCCTTGCTAACATGACACGCATGCGCCATCCTCCTGAGAATTCTGCAAGTGTACGCTGAGTATCTGTTTCGCTAAATCCTAAACCCGCCAGGATCTCATGAGCCCGGTATTCGATATTATAGCCATCCAGCGCCTCAAATTCGAGCTGCTTATCGCTGAGCTTATTGATCAGCTCATCGGTATATTCCGTTTCCAGCCTTTTAAGAATGGATTCGATCTCGGTATGGAGCTGGTTCTGGCGTTCAAAAGCTTCCATGGCAACATGGAGGATGCTTTTATCAGACTGATAGGATAGTAGGTCCTGGTTGAGGTACCCGATTTTTATGTCCTTGGCCATGGAAATTGTACCCCTCGTAGGGGCCAAGTCCCCGACTATAATTTTCAGAAGGGTGGTTTTCCCGGTTCCGTTAGCGCCAATTAATCCAATTTTTTCACCCGGCTTGATATGCCAGTTCGCTTCATCGTATAATGCCCTTGCACCGATCTCAAAAGTAAGGTTGTTTATCGCAATCATTGGCAGCAAAAGTACATAAATGTTTTGTTTCTGACACGTCAGCACCGTGCTTTTGAACGCTTCATTTTTTGCGATTTATCGGTCATGAAAATACGGAACATCCCGGCTATACTGAAGATAATGATGGCAACATGCGCTGGCTTAATATTTCTGGCGTATAATTTGACTATATTGTTTCAATGATTATCTACTGAAATCCTTTATATGGCAGACTGGTTAAAATTGACCATTAAAATAGGAGGATTCATCCTCTTACTACTTTTTGTTTCCTGGATTGCTGCCGTAGCCTATGTGTATTCACATAAAAAAGAACTCCTGCAAACGATTAGCACACAGCTCAACGATAATTTGAAAGGGAAACTGACGATTGGCGGTATGGAGCCTTCCCTTATCCGGGGATTTCCGGGAGTATCCGTAGCATTGAAAGATGTATTACTCAGAGATAGCTTGTGGGATCAGCACCAGCATGACCTGCTGAAAGCTAAAAATGTATATATCGCAATCAATGTATTTTCGATAGTATCGGGTTCGCCCGCTATACAGGATATTCGTATCCATGATGGGTCAGTCTATTTGTTTACAGACAGTACCGGCATGAGAAATAGCGATATCTTCAGAAAAAAATCAGAGCAAAATGATGGTGACGGTGGTAAAGGGAAAAAGCGCATTTACAGAGTGTCTTTGGAAAACGTGTTACTAACTATTGACGACCGACTGAAGAATAAATTGTTCCGGTTTAAAGTGGGTGATTTCCTGGGTAAACTAAATTACAACAACCAGGGATGGGAGGGGAATGTACGGTTAAGAACAATGGTCGAATCGTTTGCGTTTAACATCAAAAAAGGGAGTTTCCTCAAGAATAAGATTTTGGCTATGAATCTGAGCTTGAGTTATAAAGATGAGAACAGTTTATTAACGATTCCCTTACAGAAAATCAAGATAGCTAAAACTGATTTCATGATTGGCGGAGCCTTTAACTTTGCTGAGGATTCTTCTGACTTTCAACTAAATATCGAGGTTCCCTCAATCCAGTACAAGGAGGCCAGAGATCTATTATCTTCTCATATAGCCTCTAAGCTGGCTTCTTATGACCTCGACAATCCGATTAGTGCGAAGGCTGATCTGAAGGGAAAGCTCAATGGAGGGGAAGAGCCCTTGATTAACGTTTCATGGGATGTTAAGAATAATACCCTTCACACCATTGGACTGATAGTCGATGACTGTAGTTTTTCTGGCAGATACACGAATGAATGGGTTAAAGGCAAAGGCAGAGATGACGCGAATTCAGCTATAATCTTCCGCGATTTCACAGGGAAATACTATGACATACCTTTTAAGGCTTCTACGGTGCAGATAGAGAATCTTAAGAGCCCCGTTTTTACAGGCAAATTCCAATCCTCATTCCCACTCAGACAGTTGAACCCTATACTGGGGGAACGTACATTTCTGTTCAATTCAGGCAAGGTAGATCTGAACCTTACGTATAGGGCGCCCTTTAACGAGGATGATAAAGGGGAGCGCTTCATTAATGGTTATATCCGGGTTAGGGAAGGAAAAGCTAACTATGCGCCGAGGCGTCTGGCTCTGAGAGATCTCAATGCAGACATGGATTTCAAGGGAAGGGATTTGATTATAAAGAATCTTAGAGTAAAAAGTGCCACCTCGTCACTTACTATGGAAGGCTCAGCAGCCAATTTTTCGAATCTCTATTATACAGATCCCGAGAAGATGACCATTAACTGGCAACTGAGGAGTCCGAAGGTCAACCTGAATGAATTCATGGGCTTTATTGCCCGGCGTAAATCAGCGGTTAGCGCCACCAGCTCAGCTTCTGATCGGTCCGCAAAAAAGATATCCAATACCCTGGAGAAGATGTTGGATCAAACGAGCATGAGA
>CAZFQV010000276.1:0-3659 GCA_964521175.1 uncultured Sphingobacterium sp. | reverse complement strand
AATTTATTTGACTATTTTTTATGTTAGCGAACACAGAATATCAGAACAATTATAAAGGCGAACCAGTGTATTCGTTCCGCTTGATGATGGTATTCTGTTTTTAATCAACTCAGCCATAGCTACACGAACAGGTACCTTTATGGCTGAGTTGAGATATTGCAGGTTAATCAAGACATTGCTTATCCGACTTATGATTTTGCCGTTTTGGCCATAGCAGCACTTAACACTTCTTTAATTCTGCGAGCCACAATATCCACCTGGTCGTCGAGGAGTAAGGTAACACCTACGTTCAGGGAATTGCCCTGGCCGCCGCGGGTCTGGATACTTGGTGTTCCGTCTTTTAAGGCCTTGGAGACTTCATTGCCGTTGATATTAATACTTCCCGCATCCCAGGTGAGCAGCAGGCCTGGGAAGTTATTGGTAAGTCCCTGCGGGAGACGGGTTTCAGCTTTAACTCCTGCAATGCTTTCCGCTTTGTCGCCGATATATTTTATCCGATCAAGCCACATTTGCCACTCTTTTTCATGATCGCGTTCTACAAACGACTTCAATGCGGCATACATGCCAAACATTTCTTCCTTATTTACCTTGCAAGGCCTGCCAATCGGCACCTCGTAGGGGCTGTGATTTAGTTTCGCTGCATCGATTAGTTCCTTTTTACCATACATTAAACCAGCACTTTGTGGGCCGCGTAGCATTTTGCCGCCCGAAAGACAGATGAGGTCAAAGCCGATCTTCTGGAACTTGTAGAGATTCTCTGCCGGAGGCACATCAGCTGCGATGTCAATCATGGTGGGTATATTATGCTTTTTTGCGATGGCTACGAAATCTTCGTAGTTGAGATCCCGATTGGCAGCCCCGTTAAAATACTGGCACATGACGGTGTTGGCATTGAAAGCATTTTCCATCTCATCGGCACCTTTCACATAGACGATCTTCACACCCGCCGTACGCATAATTGAATCCCAGCCATAGCGATGACTCGCCAGTTTGATCACTTCCCGTTGCGGGCCTTCCGGCGTAGGCATATCCCTGATCTTCTTTTTATCTGTACCTGTAATACAGGCAGCTGTACCCAGCAATATAGCAGAGGCAGCTCCGGAGGTAACCATGCCGGATTCGCAATGAAGCATTTCGGCGATTTTGAGACCTATCGCATCCTGCAGTTCGTACATATTTACAAAACTGTGCGCTGTCGAATTGATAGCTTCTAAAGTTTCAGGGATCATTGTTGAGCCCGACAGGAAAGTCATAGTCGCCTGAGCGTTAATAATAGGGGTTACTCCCAGTTCTTTGAAGAAATCTCTTTTAGCAGCTTTTGATGCTAAGGAATTACCTGCAGCCAGTGCAGCTTCAGGAAGTACACTGGCTATTGCCCCTCCTGCCAGCGGAAGGACGGTTAAGCCCTTTAGAACGTCTCTACGTTTCATTTTAAAATATTTATGTTAAAAATTGAACTTATACAATTATAAAGTCATGCAAATAGGGTCGGCTTCCGGCTATAGGTTCGCATACCAGTCAGCGAGCTTCCCGGAAAGGAGATGATTCCGGTAACGCCTGTAAAGTAAATAAACTATAAATGACAGATAAAATTAGGGAAATAAATTCCATCGACCAGCCCTGTTTTGTAACATCTGTCTTGCAAAAATCAGAGTGAAGTTTTATTTTTTTTAGTACGTGGACCGGTCAATAAGGAATTCAATATCTGTTAAACAGCCTCACAGTATGCGATTCTCCTGCCAATATTAGAGGGGTGAAATATTCTAAAAAAGCAGGAGCAAGGCCGTCAAACCCATGTTCTGGTTATGAGCTTTGATTGATCTGGAATAAGCTACTCTTAATTAACTTCCTTTCCGGGGCGGTACTCCCTGACCACTCCCTTGGTAATATCATCTTCGGTAAATGCCACAGGCTTCATCTTCTTATTGGCGTACATCTCGAGCTGATCTGCAAAGTAGGGAGAGTCTTGTTTGTTGCTATCTCCGTAGACGAGCACCGAATATGCACGGGGAGTTTTTCCAAACTCAACTGCGAGAATCCATCCGTCACCCCCACGTACTTCGCGCTTCAGCTTATCTGTTTTATGAGGGACAAACCAAAGCACGCTGAAGGTTCCCAGTTCACCGGTAGCGCCACTGATCGGGATATCTTTATTACCCAGGTGCGCCCGGTTCACATCCCCCCAAGCCAAGTCCCAACCGCCATAGCGCTGTTTACAAGCTTCTACAGCCCAGTTAAACGCCTCTGCCGCCCTGGTGGCACTGGCCAGACCACGCGGTGTACTGACGGGTCTTAGAGGCGACCAAACTTCTGCGAATAAGGAATCAGCAAGGGCAGGGAAGCCGACAGACTCCGGGGTGCCGGCAACGCGTTTCCCGTTATTTGCGAGCTCCACATAACGCTCCCACCAGGTTTCAAATAGTACTCCTCCTTTGCTCTCCCGGTTCACCGTATTATCCCAATCTTCCATTTGTTTTAAAGCGGCAGCTATCTCTCCCACGGGCATTACTTTCTTCACGGCTGCTACCAGATCATCCTTTACACGTTCAGCCAGAAGCATTCTCTGGCTGTATTTTAATTTGACAACATCCTCCAATGAGAACTTTTTATTATTGGCGATTAGATCAAGCGCATGCTGACTGCGTAGCCGGAGTATCGGTTGTGAAAAATGCGGAGGGAATTTGGCTGCATCCATCACTTCATTTAGATTGGTATAATGGAAAGGGTCGTTCTCATTATGCAGGTACCCGCCCTTTGGATTAAGCAATTGAGGTAGTGCATCAAATGGAATGATCTTCTTCCAGACCTGATCGCTTCGGGTGACAGCGATGGCAGCAGTGTCACCGCCTGAGGGATGCGGCAGATCTGGGGTCATGGCGTTCCAGACATAGAAAATATTGCCATCAGCATCAGCGTACGTAAAATTCGAGCTGGGTTTAGCCTGAATCTCCATTGCCGCTTTATATTCCTCCAGGTTCCGGGCTTTCATCATCATAAGAAACTGCTCTGCAAGGCGGTATTCACCATCACCGGCATCGCGGATCACGTAAATCTTGCCATCGCCACGGTGAAATACCGGGCCAAACGGAGTAAACAAGAACTCGCGGGTTTCTTCACCCAGACCGCTGCCATTCTTAAATTTAACCGAGACCTGTTTCTTTTCCAGTGGCACAGAAGCCCCATCAATTAAGAAATGGTCGGGGCTCGATGGAGAAACATCGAATGAATAGATCTCGTCGGTGTCGGGATCGTTGTTGGTAGTCGAAAAACCCAGGCGCTCGTTAAAACCTCCTATGGTGATCAGCGGGCCGCCTATGCGAAAGTCGCCGTAGAAATTCATCACTCCGGGGACTACCAGCTGGGCTTCATAATAACCCGCATTCCAGGCAAGATGCGGATTCCGGAGCAGGATAGCCCGTCCGGAAGTCGTGCGACTCGGCGCTAGTGCCCAGGTGTTTGAGCCATCATCCGGATGGGGAATTTCAGCATGGCTATCTACCCTTGCCCAAACGGTATTAGCTTCCGCTAATCGCATTCCCATAAGATCAACGGCTGAATCAGCCTTGCGACGCTGTAATGCACGAAGAAAACCCGATACCGCTCCGCCACTGTGAGAGCCAATGTCCCTCGCATGTACATCATATCCGTTAAAGTTCGGC
>CAZFQV010000275.1:0-3666 GCA_964521175.1 uncultured Sphingobacterium sp. | reverse complement strand
TCCCGGGCGTGCGACTCTATATACCTGTTCATCCCGGCTGCGAAACCAATGAGTATATCCTGTGTTTCTTTCTTCAGCAGAGGGAAGGTCTCGATCGCCCGGGCATATCGTAATCGACTGGCTGCATCCCGGTCTATGGCCAGGCTTCTTTCCGGGCCATCCATATCGTGAAATTGAGCCCATTCACCCCGGGCTCTCACCATACCCTCTGCCACGGCAACTCCGTAATCCTCTAACTGGAGATAGGCTAGTGCGAATCCGGCAGCCTGCATATTGTCTGCAGTAATATGAGGTACTCCGTAAGCTGTTCGCCGGATGATCACCTGATCTGACAGGTCCTGGGCATTAACATAACCCGTGCTTATATTCCCTGCAGTTATAAAAAGACATAGCAGCCAATAGTAAAACGAATGCGATTTCATCAGAAACATGATTTAAAAGTTGATTGATTTGACTGTGCCTTCATTTAGACAGTTTCATGTTCTAATTTATAAATTAATTAGCTGCTATTTAATTAAAAATCACTTATTGGAACTACTTAACGCGACCGCCGCATGTCTGGATATTAATAGCATATTAGTGCCCTGATGCTGACAAGGTTTATCAGGGGAAGAACAGCTTTTATTAGCTGATAAAAAAACGCTTTCTAAATCTATTTGTTGAACCGAACCAGGAGAGGAGAAGCGAGCTTTGCAGAAAAGAGACTGAGATATTCGTCCCATTCAGCCGCAGATTTAAAATGGCCGCTCTTCTGCCAGGCATAACCCGCATAAAAAACTGCCTTTTGTTCCGCAGGCCTGATCGTAATATACAGATGGCTCTGATCACGGGCTTCCGTCCGGTGGTCCTCGAAACCGCTGATCCATGCAGGATCTGCTATGAGTGCGGTCCCAAGCCAGGAGTCGTCCATAGGCTCCCAGTAACGGAACCAACCCTGCCTCCCGTTCATTTTCACTTCCCCCTTTTTATCATGGAGGGTAATGCCTGCCGTGATGGCGGGAAGAGGTTTATCTGAAACTAATATTTCTTCGATCCGGCTGAGATGGCTGCCCAGGTCAAGACTTATTCTCTTGGTTTCTGTGATTGTCTGGCCATCAGCATCCCAGGGAGCATAGCTAAGCTCGAAAATGGTTCTTAAGGGGCCCACGGTAATTGTCCTGGATCTGATAAAGCTTGATGATACATATAAGGAGTCATCGATCAGGATGCCGATTCCGCCAAGCCCCCTGCTGGCACCCACCTGGTAAGGATCGTATCCTTCCCCCGTATCAATATGGTAAGCACCCTCCTGTTCGGCATTGTTCCGGTACCATTTATTGATGACCGGATAGCTCACCCGCTTGAGAAAGACATCGATCCCTCCGCCGGGCGGTCTGCGACTGTTATTGTCCGGATTCTGTGCGCCGTAGATCCTGAAGGCTACGCGATCATTTTCCCAGGCGTAGTCGTTCATCCGTTCGGGGACAAACCGGGAATAAGTAGTAATGTCGGTTCTCTGTTTTTCTGCCGGGGAATTATTATCCGTTTCAATGATGAAAGTCTTTGTTTCAGAGGGCCCTATCGAAGCGCAGAAGAGGATTTCATCGACATCGCCATCCAGATCCGTATCAACCTCCTGGGTCAGTAAGTATCCTTCCCTGCCTTCCTGGCGGATTGACACGCGGTCAATTTTATCCCTGCTGGTCAGACCGGGGATATTTTCTACCGGAAGCGCTATGATTTCATTTTCCCTTGGGATGTTCAGCTCGTTGGTAAGCGTAAAAGACTGGGCATTGCTGTTTTCAGTGAAAATGCACAGGAATAAAAGCCCCAAGGCGGCGAGGGAGAGGATAGATTGTTGCTTTAACATAGCGAAAGATTAAATCAACACTATTATATGAAGTTACGAATAAATCCGGTAATTCCATCGCATTAAAATTATTGATCAGTCCCTTCAAACTCAGAGGGTAGTCTCTTAACTACGAATTTTCATTTCCTCCGAACTTATCCCGTGCCCGTTTGTTAATTATTCACACTAATACCTGTTATTATGAAAACATTCATCAAAATTATGCTTTTCGCGGGTGCAGTTAGTTACTCAGCCCCGCTTTTAGCCCAGCAAAAGGATACGATTATTATTGATCCTGTCCCTGAGATCGAAGAGGCGGTTAAGGAGGTCGGTAATAAAGCCGCTGAAGTGGCAAGTAAAGGGGTAGCTATAATGGTTGATCAGGTCTATAAGGACAAAGTAGGCCCCGAAGGACAGACGATTTATATTGACAATAGCTCCAGGTACTATTATATTAATGATAAGGGTGCTAAGACTTTCCTCAGGCAAGATCAACTAAAGGATAAGCCGAAGAAACCCTGATCGCGTGTGTAGAATTCTCCGATCTAACTAGGTGTGATGATGAAATGAGAAAGTAGAAAAAATAAGATCGATTCTCACTGTGCCTCCCCGTGCTACGACACGGGGCCTTCTGACTAAATCTACGAAGACGGATTGCATCAGAGATTCACTAAGCAAATATGAGGAGGTTCTTCCAGATCATGTCCGGGAAAAACCTCCTCATATAACACTAACACTGCGGCTACAGCGTCTAAACTTTATTTCGTTGCTTTTCTCATTGCAGCTACTTCGTTCACTGTTATCGCATCAGAATTATTACCCCAGCTTTTCCTGATGTAGGTAAGCACCTCTGAGATCTGAGGATCGCTTAAGAAACTGCCATGCGCCGGCATCGTTTCGCTGTATGGTAAGCCCTTTACGGTAATCGGACCTGACAATCCGTTTAGTACAACACTAATCAGTCTTTGTCTGTCTCCATTAACCCATTCAGATTCCGACAATGGTGGGAATCGTCCTCCGTCACCTTTACCATCTCTTTGGTGACATGCGGCGCAATACATGGTGTAAACTGCAGAAGCTACAACTGGTTTCCCTCTGTCGAGATCGTCTTTAACAGGATCCGGATCTTTGATATTGCTGGCGGTCTTTTTACGGGTTTCCATTTTGGCCAATTGCGCAGCTCCGAATTTTTCCTTGTCTCCTTTAAACATCACCCGCCAAATTTTTCCTTTTTCTGTTTCGCTGATATATAAAGAACCGTCAGGTCCTTCGGTTATACCCATAGGACGATATCCTGCTGAGTTGGCAGTAAGCACCGGATCAGTCTGGATAAAGCCATCTGCAAATACTTCCCACGGACCGCTAACTGCACCGTTCTCCATTGGTACGAAGGCTACAAAATATCCACCCTGGGGATAAGGCTGGCGTATGGTTGATCCGTGTAAAACCACGAAAGCGCCTTTTTTATATCGTGCAGGTAGCTGGTTGCCCTTGTAAAAGTAAAGGTCGTTTGGTGCGAAGTGACCTGGGAATCCCATGACAGGCTTCGTTAATTTGGCGCCGTTACCTTCTTTCATCTTATCACCACCATATTCTGGATTCAGCAATTTTTTATCCCTCATATGATCGTAGTAATAGTATGGCCAGCCACCATCAATGCCATCATGAACTTTGAACATTTCTTCCGAAGGCAGGACAGCGCTTTCCCAGGGAGAATATAGTCCCGGCCACAACATTCTGAAATTATCTCTTCCATGTACCATGGCAAATAATGAATTAGAATAGGGATCCCAGTCCATACCGACAATACTCCTCATACCCGTAGAAACTCGTTTACC